>NC_013892.1:3018212-3320034 GCF_000027225.1 Xenorhabdus bovienii SS-2004 | reverse complement strand
AGGACATGGGAAAGGAAATGGCGGACATCCTCGTTATCGCTGTTATAGCTGCTGTAAGGTCTTTCAGTTGGCGTATACCTATCAGGCCTGCAAACCCGGCGTTAAAGAACAGATTGTCGATATCGCGATGAATAACGGGGGAATTCGTGACACCGCTCGGATCCTGAAAGTCGCCACCGCCACCGTCATGAAAACATTAAAAACCTCAGACCCCGAAACGTAACGACACTTCCCCTTGCGGAATGTGGCATCCAGATTGTCTGTGAAATCGACGAGCAATGGTCGTTTGTCGGCAATAAGAAAAACCAACGCTGGCTTTGGTATGCTTGGGAACCCCGCCTGAAGCGAATAGTGGCTCATGTTTTTGGCGATCGCAGTCGAAAAACGTTAGACAAGCTGCTTACCCTCTTATCTTCCTTTACTATTCGGTTTTACTGCACGGATGACTATGTTGTTTATGACCCACTTCCCGAGGAAGAGCACTTGACTGGAAAGGCGTTTACTCAGCGTATAGAGAGAACGAATTTAACGCATCGTACCCGAATCAAAAGGCTGAATAGAAAAACCATTGGGTATTCAAAATCGGAAGAAATGCACGATAAAGTGATAGGAACCTTTATTGAACGTGAACATTATTTTTAATACCTAATCTAATCATTTAATACATGACCGAAATTCTTGGATAAGATTGGTATCGGCGGAAGAATGAACTCTGTGGAAAATGGTATTCATATCCCCGGCAGTAAAAAAGCAATGCAGGATGATGTTGGTAAGGGGATGAAAGTATTCCATAGCAGTAATCACAATACATATTCTGGTGAGGTAAGACAGAGTATAGAAGAAATTAAACGCCGACATGACGCCGGTAACCTTAGTGACCGTCAAGCAAGAGACGAGATAAGAAAACTCCAGATGAAGATGAAAAATAAGATTTGGTCAGGTGATGTTCCCTCTAATCCATGTAAGAGACTAAATTAATGAATTATTATGTACTAATGAATGATTACAAGTCTTCTTTAATTCCACGATATCTTCATGCTCTTGTTGATACAAAGAAGCAAGTGAACGAAAACTGGGATTATGAAGGTTCAGATTACTCTTTCCCTTATTACATGAAAGAATTAGAGTGTCCGAATAGTTTGTTTTTATTATGCAATAGGAATGTGGGCGCTCTAAATTTCAATTATTATTTTCATGGTTCCGGACATATTGCATCCAATAAATTTATTGATTTTTTCAATGAATTAAAAACCTGCGAGATTATATCTAAAAATTTGATAGCCACATCAATTAAAGATGGAAGTGTAATTAGGGATGATTTGAATTATCTCTATTTTATAGGCAATGACGATTTTTTGGATTTAAACAACTCTGAATTAGAAGAAGATCGTTCTGGTTCTTTGATGCCTCATAAATTAATTATTAACAACCCTAGTAATATTGATGTATTTACAATACGTAGTACCTTACTTGCTGATTTTTTGATTTTTTCTGAATCTGCCGTAGAGAAATTTTTAAAAATGAAAATAAGTGGAGTAAAAATAGTACCACTTGATGAGGCTTTTAAAAACTATTGTTTAGATTATGGATATGATATTGGAAGCAGTAGAAAAAGAGTGAAAAGGAAATTACCATAAGTACAATCATGAAATAAACTTACATTCTGTATAACATAAAGCCGGACAGATCCCCGAGATTTTCCGGCTCCTAATTGTCATCACATAAGGCTCCTAAACATATCATCTTACTCTTTCTACTTGAGGTATATGCTAGGTCAAGAGAGTGAGTTTTTTTGGTCATGTATTAAATGATTAGATTAGGTATTAAAAATAATGTTCACGTTCAATAAAGGTTCCTATCACTTTATCGTGCATTTCTTCCGATTTTGAATACCCAATGGTTTTTCTATTCAGCCTTTTGATTCGGGTACGATGCGTTAAATTCGTTCTCTCTATACGCTGAGTAAACGCCTTTCCAGTCAAGTGCTCTTCCTCGGGAAGTGGGTCATAAACAACATAGTCATCCGTGCAGTAAAACCGAATAGTAAAGGAAGATAAGAGGGTAAGCAGCTTGTCTAACGTTTTTCGACTGCGATCGCCAAAAACATGAGCCACTATTCGCTTCAGGCGGGGTTCCCAAGCATACCAAAGCCAGCGTTGGTTTTTCTTATTGCCGACAAACGACCATTGCTCGTCGATTTCACAGACAATCTGGATGCCACATTCCGCAAGGGGAAGTGTCGTTACGTTTCGGGGTCTGAGGTTTTTAATGTTTTCATGACGGTGGCGGTGGCGACTTTCAGGATCCGAGCGGTGTCACGAATTCCCCCGTTATTCATCGCGATATCGACAATCTGTTCTTTAACGCCGGGTTTGCAGGCCTGATAGGTATACGCCAACTGAAAGACCTTACAGCAGCTATAACAGCGATAACGAGGATGTCCGCCATTTCCTTTCCCATGTCCTTTGACCTGTTCTGATTTGTGGCAATAACGGCAATAGACATCAACTTTGGCCATACTTCATCCTTAAAAAGCCGGAAGCATATCACAGCAACTAACCATTTAATACATGACCGTTTTTTTAGCTTAAATTATATTCAATGAAATTGATTTACAATCATAAATTTTGAAAAGGAAGACAATACATGAGAAACTCAATCCAAAACGAAATCACCTTTCCGGAAGGCTGGTTTCTTTTCATTAATGGCGAAATCCCCTTCTATTGCGATCATGGGTGTACTGTCGCCGATTTTGCTGCTGCGAGAAACCTGATCGGTTATAACAAAAAAAACGGGATTTACTTCAAATTTGCCTATGAATCCTCCGAAATCAGAGGGTATGAACCCCCGCCGGGAACCTATGTTCTGACCATCAGAAAATACAATTACACCCACAACTCCGGTTATTTTGGCCGCTGTGTTTATGCGGAAGTGAAACAAACCCAGTGTCCGGAAGAATTTAAAAATATCATGACGGATATGCTGAACATGTCGGCGGAACAGTTCACGTTTGAAGAAGTAAAACGACCGAAACCACAGGGAAAATGCACACCTCAGTTACAACAGTGCATTAATGATTTTTTTACCGGAGTCAAGCAAGATCGCACAGATGAAATTATGGCTTTAATCAGGTCTCCCATGGATGAAAACGAAGAGGAAAATATTCTTTATCTTCGTAAACTGTACTACGGACACTATGAAAGCCCATATCAGAGAGATGATTTAGTTAAAAGTGAAATACATAAAACAGTGGTATCGGAGATCTACAACTACTTTGAATCGCTCGATAAAACTAGAAAACTTGAGAATGGCCGGGATCTTTTTCCCTTTCTTTTTAGCCCAAAAAAATATGATATCAGCACCATTGTGCCTAAAAATGTGAGTTTATGCGAAGTTTTTATGAATATGATCCATATTCAGGATGAGAAACTCATGTGATAAAGCGTCAGAAGAATATTTATCTTCTGGTTTGGCCTGTTGCTATAGAAAGACCAAACCAATGACATTGCATATTCCACCTGCCAAATAGACTCTGCCATTACCTCAAACGGAGTCTATTCTTTGACAAAAGAAAGGAGCAACATCATGGATCAATTTGGCAAAATCACGTAAACACAGAACCGCCTTAGCTTCCACACGCAAACGCCAGCCGATGCCAGGCATTACGCATCCAGCTATCCGATTCTGCCCAGAATGCCCATTTTGTCTGCGCATCCATTGAACCGGAACTGGCAGAAAGATAATCCGTGGAGACCACATAAAACTCCCTCACCCAGCCCTCATAGTGATAAAAATTTCCCCATTCTTCATAAAGCCGTTCAAGTGCATATTTGGGCGCAATCTGGCTGCCGAGTGATTGGCAAATTTGCGTTGCATTAAAATAAAAATCTTTCGTTATGCCTGAACGCTCGAACCAGGTATCGCTTGTTAAGGTCAGTACCACCTGCTGCTCTGCTTCATCGGTACCTGTCAGTCTCACGCCGTCAGGGCGTTGCTGTACGACCACCGTATCACCGGATACTGTGACCGCCGGAGAATCACTCTGCCAGTTCACCCGGCCTGTATTATCGGCGATGATAATGCGAAATTTCGCGCCCCGCCAGAAAACTGAAGGCCCCCGGGTGCCAAAGGCTTTCTGGTTGGCATTACCGCCCTGACTGTCAACGGCAACGGTATCGGCAATACGTAATAGCGGGATAAATTCCACCGTTGGCGAGATAACTTCCTGGTCATCAATAATGGTTGTTACTGAAGCTGTACCTGCCTTCTGGCTGCGCAGTGTCGCACGGGCTTCACCGTTTTCATCGGTTTCAATCTGAGCGTCTGTAAAGTGACCGTTGTCCGAGCGCCACCAGACAGGGATACCGACGGCGGGTTGTCCGGTCAGGTTTTTCACCGTCACGGTCAATATGACGCTATCCTGACCATTGGCAATCATGCGGGTTTTATCTGCACGCAGGGTGGATGTCAGCACATCATCAAACCAGAGCGTCGGGGCGGTCACCGTCTTATCATCAACCTGGATCCATACCCGGTGCGCACCGGCAACGGTGCTGGTCAGCTGAATTTGTGTCAATCCCTGTGAGTCGGTTCGGGTCTCTGCTGATGACAGGATGCCATTATCCGTGTGCCAGATGACGGCCTGATTTTCAACCGGTAACCCCAGTATATCTTCAACAATCGCAGTCAATACGATAGCCTCCTGCCCGTTTCCGTTGGCGTGGGTTTTATCCGCGATGATAACGGATTTCAACTGACGCTCAAACGTGACCCCGCCCGCCGTGATGATGGTACCTGACATGTCAGCGCGGACACGGGCGACACCGGCTTTCCGGCTGATAACCCGTGCCCGGGCTTTTCCCCTGCTGTCGGTGATAACCTGTTCATCGCCAATCTGGCCATGATCTGTTGACCACACGATTTCCCTCCCCACCATCGGCTGGTCAGCCGCATCACGCACGTCAATTGTGCAAAGCGCACTGTCCTGTCCATCGGCAATGGCCGTACTTTTGTCACAGGTCAACGTGTGGGTGAGTGCGGGTAAAAATTCAACCGGTGAAGCCGTGAACGTCTCTTCACCCGCCATCACCGACACCTCTGCGATACCGGAGGGCAAACTGACTAATGCGGCAGTGGCCTGCCCGTGCTTATTGGTTGTTGACGGCAAGGTCAGGAATTTGCCCCGGCTGGTTTGCCACTTAACGGACTGGTGAGGAACGGGGATACCAGCAGCATCCTTTACGGTAACGGTAAACGTCACGGCATCTTTACCATCCGCTCTGGCCTGCGTTTTGTCTGTGGTGATAACAGGCTTCAATACCGCGCTGAAGTGCACCGGCAAAGCCACAGTGACATTATCACCAACCGAGACCTGTACGCTATGCTCCCCGTGATGATGACTGCTCAGCAACACTGCCGCCAGCCCCTGTGCATCAGTTTTCTGTGTGGTTTGTGAAAGTTTGCCTTTGTCACTTGACCAGCTCACCGTTTGATCGGGAACAGGCTTACCGTCACGATCTTTCACCATCACGGTATACATCACACTGTCCTGACCGTCCGCCCTTGCCTGCGCCCGGTTTGCGGTAACCTGCACATGGATTTCCGTCGGCTGGATAAAAAGGGTGGTTTCCGATGGCCGGGAACGATTGCCATGTTTATCAATGGCAATGCCGGAAAGCCGGATCACTTTATCGATGGCTTTCGGCAAAAGCAGCATGATTTTATCAGGCGTCTGATGAACAATTCTGCCGCCGGCTTGCTGTAATTCATCAGCCCGGAGTTCTAAACGCGCCAGCAGATATTTGGAGGTAATTCGTGGCGTAAAAGTGATGATTTTGCCTGCATCGCCTTTAAGCTGAGCGGGAAAATCCAGTGTTATCAGTGTCTGCTTGCGGTAGTCCAGCACCATATTATGATTCCGGTTGACAAAATCTGTCCGTCTGAATGTCAGGCTGCGTAACGGCGCGACTGCGTTGGGATCGAGCTGTTGTGCCAGCGGGACGCCCAGCTGATAATTGAGTGCCAGCGTAAAACGGTTATCCCGGTGATCCTGTTTTCCCTGCCGGACATCCGCGCCCAATGTAACTAACGGCACTGGCGTGTATGTCAGCCCGGCCGTCAGGCTGTAAGGATTGTGCTGACGTTTGTTGTCACCGAATAAACCCACTTGCTGTCCGTAGTATTGTTCAAACATCACCTGCCCGCCCCAGTGCGGCAACGCAGGTAATCCGCCTTCTACCCGGATATCCCAGCCATTGGCGGGGCGTGCATCATAATCGCTGACTTGCCGGGATGTTTTCCAGCCGGATAAGCGCTGGTAAAGGTTGGCAGAGAGTTTGACGTTATCATGCCAGGCTTCTGTCCCGATACCGTAACGGTGATACTGCTCCGGCCATAGTGCATCCCAGAACGCATTAGCACCCCATAACCAGTTATCGGTTAGATAGCGATAACCGAAACCCACCGAGGTTGTCGTCTGTCTGTGATCGGTTTTTACCCCGAACTGGCTGAAGGCCGTGCTAGAAGTAACGTTATACCAGGGTAACAACCAATCAAATGAAATGCCTTTTAACGAAAAACGGCTGTCGAAAGGTAAGGTAAAGCGGGCATTGCCGTATTGGTTAAGCCACGGAGTCAGTGTTGATGTCACTGCGGACGAGAACTGCTGAGCTGCCAGTGTTTTTGCGGCTTCACCGGACGAGTGTGAGCGGGTCAGTTGCCCCCATTGGGAGGTGATCTCCGCAAGCTGGATTGTAGTATCGTTCCGATTGTTAGGTTCTGAATCTGCATAACCATTAAGACTAAGTGACAGGCACAATAGGCTGGTAACAAAGGACTTTGCTTTACTGAGCAGAAAAAAATGACTTTTGGGGTGCACTGGCATGTTACTCTTTTCATTGATAGTGAAAGCGGTAACATGCCGAAAACAGGACTCAAATACTGCGTTTAATTCTTTTTTTTATCGGAGAAATTACAAGCATTAGCGGCTTATCTGAACCCCATTAAAGGTATGAGTACAACATTGACACAGAACAGGAATATCCTTTGCGGATAAGTGGGGATTGACCTTTCTTAAAAAACCGGATTTATCGACAAACAGCCCGTTATAATAACTTGATTCACCGCAGCGAATATAATCCCGTTGATCATTTTCATGTAGAGCGACTATCCAAAATACAGGATCTACCCGATCTAATCTCTGAATGGCTTCACTATAGATCACATCCCATTGTTCACCAACTTTACTCAATAGAAACATAAACAACGGTGTATAATCCAAGCCCCGTCTGTGTTTACTTTTCATGGGAAGGAAGTGCGGCATATCTTCCCTGATCAATTTTTGTTTGGTACGTTCCCATCGGTATTCACCACCATGATGATAAACATGATGTGTTGTTGTATTTACCCGACGGTAGAGTTTCTTTTTTCCTCGATTTGATTGATGGTCTCTCATTTAGGCACTCATCTCAATTTTTGATATTATAAACAAGGTAGTGAAAAATGAAGGCATTAGATACATTCCATCACAAAATATAATCAATGACTTGTTTGTTCATACAGAACCGGAATCAACCTTTAACCCCCGTGCGATATCCATTTTTCTGGCCACCAGAAAAGCGGCTTCCAGTTCACTGCACTGATGTTCACGCATTAACGCCCTACGCTCGGCTTTTTCTTCTTTTTCCGTCATCCCCAGCGCCAGATACAGGCTTGGGGGCACCACCCGAAACAAGGCTTCGATTTTTTTCGCTAATACCACACCTTCAGTATAACAACGGGGTAATTTGCTGGCAGAGAGCAATACGGCTTTTTCCTCTTCCGTCAGTTTCTTAAACCGGGCGATTTGCTCCACTTCATCCGGTGGCATGGTCAGACACAGCCACCATTCAGCCATATTCAGCATCTTTTCAGCAGTATCGGGGTAATCCGCCAGGTTTTGGGTGGCAAGCCACAGCCAGGTCCCCAGTTTACGCCACATTTTGACCACTTTAGTCATATAGGGTGATAACAGCGGGTTGGTGGTGGTGATATGTCCTTCATCAATCACCAGTTGCAGTTCGCGATCCTGATATTGATCCCGTTCAGCCAGGTTATTGACTTTGTTGATGAGTGACACCATCGCCAGTGCCATTTGCGCCGAGTAGTTCTCCCGTGCCAGTGTGCCCAAATCAATCAGGGTGACATCCACTTCCGGCCACGACGTACCGGGGCGGTTAAACAGTTCACCCTCAAAGCCTTGTGTAAACATTGACATGGCGCTGGCCATTTCATCTGCCCGTGCCCGTCGGTGAGCGGTGATTAACGGCTGGCCGTGTTCATCCTGCCGGTGATTACGGGCGATGGCATAAAGGGCATTCTGTAAATCCGAGGCCACCATCTGGCGTTTCTCGTTAAAGCTGGTCTGCGCCGCCATCATAATGGCCTCACGAATTAAACCGCGATCAGAGCGGGTCAGGCGTTCTTCTTCTCTTTTCTCACCACCGGTGATCATCAGTCGGGCGGCAATTTCCATTTCGCCCAGGATATCGCGCTGTTCATCCCCCTCCTCTTCCTGTTGTTCATCGGTATCGGGGATATCGGCTTCATTAATGCGCAATTGCTTGGGACTCAGTTTCAACAGTTGATGGGCATCGGCAAACAGCGCCAGACTGACGCCACAACCCGGTCTGATACCGATTTTATTGACCGTCAGCCCCAGACTTTCATAGTAATCGGCCAGCAAGCCAAAACTGTTTCCCGCCTCCACAATAAACAGACGCGGCCGATGTACTGCCATTAACTGGATGAGCGAGGCGCACAGGGTGGCGGATTTCCCCGCGCCGGTCGGACCAAACAGCAGTAAATGGGCATTCTGGGTGCGATCCTGTTTGTTCATCGGATCAAAGGTCAGCGGTGCCCCGCCCCGGTTAAAGAAACTGAACCCCGGATGCCCGGTGCCGGTCGAACGACCTGTCACCGGCAATAACCCGGCCAGATGCTGTACCCAGGTCAGGCGGCTGTACCCGTGTTTTTTGTCTTTCTGCGGGTTAAAGCACATCGGCAGTGCCCGTAACCAGGCATTCAGCGGTGACACACTGAATTCCGGCCGGACGGGCTGTAATCCGGCTGTCAGCAGGGTGGAGGATAATTGATGTACCCGGTGGTTTATATCATCCAGATCCCTGCCCCGCACCAGAAAGGCCAGCGCACTGCGGTACAATTTATGCCGCCGCCCCAGAAGTTCTTTCACTTCCTGCACATCCTGCCGGACGCGCAGCGATTCAGTATTTTCTCCCACCGCATTTTTCGTCAGCCGGGTAAAATCCTCTTCCAGCCTGTCCTGTGCCTGCGCCACAATGGTCAGCGAAACTACCGTCCCTGCCGGCATCATATCCATCAGAGTATTGATATTGTCGCCCCGTTTCACTTCGCCTGTCAGTGTTCCCGGTTCCGGCGGACGGCGCAGACGCTCAACCAGCACCGCTTTATGCGGTAACCCGTCAAACCACCAGACGCCCGCGTCGGGATCAGACACCGGCGGGGTAAACCACAGGCTTTCAGCAAAGTCATTGTTGACGGGGAGATCCGATAGGGTGGTGGTACCATAACTCACCGTATGGTAAAAATCGGCTTTTGCCATCCCCCAATCCGGTGCCGGATTAAAGTGACGTAACAGCCAACTGTGGATCTGGCCGCCATGTTGTCGGCGGGCAATCACACCGGCAGAAGCCAGTGACGAGACCAGACGTTCGCAGACCTGATTGAGCGCAGCCACCGCTGATAAGGCCGGATTGCTAACATGGGATCTGCGCCCGTCAGGCAGCCACCGATAAACCACCATACGGGTCTGGCGTTGCTGGCCCCGCCACGGTTGCCCGGTGATTAAGCTGTCCTGAAATATCCCGTCAGGCCGGGCAATGCTGTTCAGGTGATGCTCTGATTCCGTCAGAAAGGCGTCAGTAAACAGTGTTCCCTGTGCCCAGGGTTTCACATAGCCCCGCAAGGTGTTGAGATAGTCAGCAGGATCATCGTCATCCTGACAAAAAAACTGCACCACCCACGGCGAAATATCATCTTCTTCCAGACTGTCCTGGATCGCATCTTCCAGTTGATCCCGGATTTCAGTCAACCGCTCAGCGGGACGGCCTTCGGTGGCAATGGATTCAATCTGATAGACCGCGCCGACGGAAATCCCGTCATCCAACAATAAACATTGCCCGTCTTCCAGATATTCCACCCAGGGCAGGTAATCGATGATGGAAGGGTTTGCATGGTAAATAGTAGTTTCATCCGCCTCACGCAATTTACCGGGACGGTTCAGTGCCTTGGGTTTTTCCATTACAGTGCCTCCGTGCGTTCACCCGACAGGGCATATTGTACTTGGCTGTAAAATGGGAACACCGTGCTGTAGCCCGGTATCGGCGTATTGCCGGCGACCAGATGCGGAAAAACATACATCACCATATCGGGATTGGGTAAGCGGGGAAACTGTTGGCTGATTTCCTGCGCGGCTGAACGGCTGTAATGATAGGGTTCTTCCAGTGCCCTGAGCCGTTCAGATACAGTTAAAGAACGGCGCAATGTTTCCCTTGCCGATGCGGTGGCATGACCGGCCTTATTCCCCTGCCACATTGCCAGCACCGTTTGCTCTCCGGCAGGTAATAAGGTCTCTTTCGAGGTAGCACAGCCGGCCAGTAACCCCGCCAGACACACTATCCCATAATATTTTATTTTCCACATACGGCGGTCTCCGGGGTGCCAAAGACGGTAAACGTGGCAAATTCCGGGTGTACTGCCAGCTCTGATAAGGTAAAAGGCAAAGGCTTCCACTGTTCAGGCGCCATGCTGACTTTACCGTCCACCACTGCCTGCCACTGGGTTTCCGTCAGGCGGAAAACAGTAAAATCTCCGTCACTCAACGGCTGACATTCTCTGCCGGCTGAAAGATACAACCGACACTCTTTTTTGCGCACTGTACGCCAGTAAAGCTGTACCTGTGCGGGTTCAGCCCGTGACGTCACCGGCACTTGCAGGCAATACGGGGAACCCGCACTGAATATCCACTGAGAAGGGGTCTTTTCCATTAATCTAATGCTTCCTGATTGTCACGTTGGGCGGCCTCACGCACGCCGTAGCGCACCTTACGTCCTTTCGTTTCGTAATCAATCGCCAGGCGTTGTGTGATATGCACCACAACACGGGCACCGGGCGGGACGTAAATCGCATCAAACGTCTGGCTGTAGCGCTGTCTGAGCCATTCGCTCATGTCATTCATGCCACCTGACATCGCTTTGCCCAATGCGGCCTGTCCGGCATTGCCCGTTAACGCGGTGGTGATACCGCCTGTGCCGCTGGTCTGGGCAGTACGCTGACTTTCACTCAGGGCATCGCCGGCCGAATGCATGGCCGAGAGCGCAAACAGGGTCGGCAGATAGGTGGCGGCGTTGGATTTGCGCTCACCGCTGATACAGGGAATGCCGTTTTCATCAGACAGCCAGCCGATGCCGTTCGCGCTGGTATTGTTGTTTTGCCCGCTGCCCGGCAGGGTACGCACCGTGCCATCCTGAAAAACAACCGTGATGGAATTGACCTGACCGCGCACGCAGGAGAGTGTCCAGTCGCCACTGGCTGAGCCGGACACCACCGCCCCTTCCACCTCCGGCAGTTCAATGCCGTTGGCCGTCAGGTTGTCTTTGCCGATAAGGATTTTGAATGGATAAGGGTCAGTCACTGCACCATTGACGGGAACACGGCCTAATAACGCGGTCATGGCCTGACTGCCCACTAACGTGGCATTTTCAGGCAGGGTATAGACCGGCTGTTCATTTTCTTCCTTTGATGGGTTTTGAAGCGATGGGCTTTGGGGCTTACTTTGCCCGGCGGCTGACTGTTCACTTAAAAATGAGGTCGGGAACTGCGCCGTGGCTTTTCCACTGCCGGGGGTTTGTATGTCTGCGGGCTTTTCATCGGCCGGTGTTATCCAGATAAGTTCATTCTGCCCTGTGCCTGCATTGGCAGAATACGGAATACTTCCCGACCCAAGTGGTATCGGACTGTCCGGCGCAGACAAAGGCGCTGAATTTAAGCGTTCCGTCAGTAAATCAATCTGTGCCAGCAATCCCTGCTGTTCATCCTGTAATTCACGCCGGCGCTGTTCATCGTCCTGCCGGATAGCTGCCACCGCCGCGTCTATCTGACCGGCGACATCCTGACGCTGATTTTTTAACTGGTCATTTTCTTTCAGGATATCGGCATTCTGCTGACCTAAGCGTTGCTGCTCTGACCGCACTTTATTGAGTGTTCCCACCAGCGTACGCAAGGTATCTTCCGGCGTATCACCGCCGACACCCAGCGCCTGTAACTCCTCCGGTGACAATGTGGCCAGGACATTGTTGGGTGGCGTATCGGGCGCGGTAGTGTCGGTTGAGCTGCAACTTTTGATGCCGATAAACCCGCCGACCATCAGCACCATCGGCACCAGGATTTTCACCAGACTGTTGGATTTAACCTGCATGACGGCCTCCCGGTTTCACTGTTACCGGCTCAGGGATAAAAGCATTATCCGGCTGTCCTCGGGTCACAAGATACAGCACTGTGGTATCTTCCGGTGTCCCTGCTTCACCCAGCCAACGATGCTGAAACGTTGCTGCGACAAATTGCCCCTGCAAGGCTCGTGGGTCGAGCGTAATGTTGCGTTTGGCCGTATTACGCAGTTTCAGGGCTACCACCGTGTAATTTTGCATGCCCCAGCCGGCCAGCGGGGAAACCGCAATCGGTTCCGACGGATAGACGGTGGTGATGGCGGCGGGTAAATGCAGACTGACCGGGTGGATCCCCGTAACCGGCTCGACGGTACGCAGCGGGGCATAAAGCTGCTGAGCGGCATAGCGGGTTAATATCACAGGCGCGGGAGCCAAAGGTGCTGATTTTCTCTGATGCGGTGCCCCCTCTTTTGGTACAGAATTTTTTTCATCCGGATAAAGAATGCGGACGGGTTCCGTTGGCCCCGTTTTGGTGGCGGTAATATCCAGTAAGATAATTTCGCCGTTTTCACTGTCCTGCAATTGCAGACGGGTAGACGGAAAAGATTGGCTGGCTTTCAGGTAAATGGCTCCCCCTGCGCTCTGCACCCGCAGTTTATCGCTGAGTGACGGAGACAAACCAACACGGACATTTCTGTCTGCGAAAATAATCCGCTCCTGACCTACCTTGAGGGCAATGGATAACGGAATGCGTTCCCATTTCATCAGTTCATCAGCCTTTGCACCGAGGCTGAACAGCACGAGGCTGACCAATCCCAGCCAAAAACAGGCAGAAGAGCAAGATGGATATCTTTTCATTGGAACACCCCCTTTTTCTCTTCCACAGGTTGCGGCATCGCTTCCAGACGCTGCGGCATCCTGTCGTAACAATCCAGTGCCAGCCCGAAAGGATTACGCTCCGCATCGCCCTCCCAGCGCACCACTTTCAGGGAATAGCGCACCAGCGCCCGTTTGACCGGCTCGGCGTGATAATATTCATCGGCCACCAAATCCAGCCGCACCACCCAGTTATCCCGGTTACGCACCGTCACACTTTTCGTCCCGTAGCCCCGGCCGGGGATCTCATACACCACCCGCACCCGATCAAGCAGCTCACCACTGTCGGCCCGGGTTTTGGCATCCTCCTGCAAAAAATCCTGACAGGCGGGGGTCAGGTAAGGCGACAAAGCCGCAATTTTAGCCGGGTAGTCCTGTGCCCCGTTTTTCGGCCAGGCGTTCAGTTGCTGGAAAAGATAAAAGGCAAAACTGTAGACACTCGGCGCAGGCACTTCCCACCACGGGCGGGTGCTGCCGCTGCGTAAGTCCGGCGGATTATGGATGGTGAGACTACGCGGTGACGTCATCCAGCCCGTGAGCGTAATCAGCAAGACCAGTATCAGCACCCCGCAGACAAGCCGCAGGGTCAGAATATGCTGGTCACGGTTTTTCAGCGCATGACGAAACCGGCTCATCGCAGGCTCCCGTTACGATGAGTCAGCCTGCTTCGACGCAACGACCAACCCTGAGCCGCAATAATCAATGCCGGATCACCGATACCCAGCCGGCGTTTTTTCTCTTCCAGTGTCAGCCAGAGATAATTTTCCGGTTTGCCGCGCTTAAGCTGAGCGAGCCAGCGACCGCCAAAACTAATCAATAACAAGGGCATGAACAGCATACCCGTCGGTATCATGACCCAGCCGGCTAACGGGATAAAAGGAAGGCTCACCATCAACCCGAATGCCAGCCCCAGCAAAGCGGCCAGCCCCATTTCCGGTGTGGTGAATCCGCGAAATACGACCGGTTCGGCATTTAAGCGATCGGGTAAAAACGGGATCGTCTGCATCAGCGGTACCTCAAAAGATAATGCCGGCCGATTTCGCCAGCAGCCAAATCACCGCAACCAATAGCACTACGCCGACCACGATGATCGAGCCAAACTGGGTCCAGGTGGCTTTGCCGTCCCGCACTTCCGAAAAGGTTTCAACCGCCGCCGACGCGACCTTAAAAAACGCCACTGCCGAAAGGATCAGCCCGCCAATCACAATGCCATCCTGCGCATAGCCTTTCACCTGTCCCAGTAATCCGCCCCCGCCGCCACTTTTTGGCGGTTCGATGGCAGGTAAATCCGCCCAGGCGGACTGACAGGAAAAGCCGAACAGCAAAAGGAGTGTGCTTATTCTGGTTATCAGATTCGCACTGAGACGACGGCAGACGGTAAAAATTGGCTTCATGTTCAATCCATTCCTTTTTCATTATGTTCGTTGCATCAGCTGGCAAACATCCAGACCGCAACCACCAGTAAGATGGCGGTTCGCATGGCAAACTGGCTGATGGTCTGGTTACGTACTTTTTCATTCGCCCAGCCGTTCCAGACATCGACCGCGGCCCAGGCGGCCCAGAGAAACAGGGTGGCCAGGAAAAATCCGACGCAGACCAGATACAGAAAAGTGATATCAAAATGCCCCGAGGCCACGGTAAAGGCAGTGCGTTGTGCCTCCGTCATTACGGGCGTTCCTGACGGTAATGACCGGATAACACGTTTGATTCCTGCTGCTGGGCGCGGGAAGGGGTCAGGTAGTGATCAATACCGGATTTAATGGTGTTGAGATCCGCTTTGATACGGAGGTAATCAAAGTCATAGCGAGGGCGGGTTGGGGTGTCAGCCTGCTTTTCAGCGAGGTTTGCGCGCTCCAGTGCCATCTGCACCTGCTCAATCAGATTTTTTGCACTCGCCAGTTCGTCTTTCTCGGCCGCCTGCGCAATCGGTACACACATCAGGATCAGACTCAGCAGACAGGCAGAACGGGACAGGGAAAAGTAACCGTGCATAAACATTCACCTCGTTACGGATTTCAGGATGCCGAGGATGCGGGGTTTTTTAGGGCAGATCAGCAATAAACTCTTTATGCTTTGGTGAAAATTAGCTAAATAGTCTGACTAATTTATTTGGTTAACGATTTAAGAATGAAGGAAAACACATGCTGCGGATTGATTTAAACGTCCCCGATGATGAATACGAGCAGGCACGGAAGCTGGGTGCACACTGGGATGCCGCCGCCCAAATCTGGTATATTGACAACAGTTTTGACCCGACGCCGTTTATGAACTGGTTGCCGTTCTACAATGTGCACGCTGAATTCTGGTATCTCGCCCAGACCCAAACATCCTGCCCGCACTGTCATGAACACACCACCGTGACGGCGTTTATGCTGCCTGCCGGACACCAGCTACTGGAAGCGGATAACGGCGATGAACCCGGCACGGAAGTTGACTACACAGAGCAGGACAGCCCGGCGTTTTTGTTTTATCTCGCCGATATTCCCTCACTCGTGCGTAACGTGCTGCCCGGTTTTCACCACCGCCTTCGCAAAGCGGTCAGCCAGCGACTGCACCGGCAGCACTGGATAAACCACTGCGAACACTGTGGTGCACAACAGGATGATACCGAACTGTTTGCAGAAATCGGCGGCGCATTTTTTCCTGCCTCCAGAGAGCAAGCGGCGACTCTTCAGCTGCATCGTATCGATCAGCCGTTTGTGGGGTATTGTGAAGATATTTCGCATCATCACTACCATTTTGACCCGAAGCAGGATAACCGTATCTGTAAAGCGTGTGACGGGTTTGAGTGGATGACGCAGGTGGTGAATGCACCGTCAAAGTACCAGCATTAGCCTGAAAGACTGACGCGCCGCTGGGCGGCTTGTCTGCTGACGCTGAACTGCAAAACAAAACCCGTTTTGCAGTTCAGCGTCCAGCATCATTAGCTATAAATACTTTTTAAATATTGAGACTGCCATCCGCGTCACCATACACAGCATCATCGTAGAGCATCAGAATAATTCTTCTAATAAAAAGGATATTAATCCTCATACGCTGCCATTTTTTCGTAAAAGGCTTCATGAAGCCTTTCTTTTTCTAATAATGCAGCGTCTCTCAATTCATATTTCTCCCGTTTCTCCTGAAATGTATTCTCAGGATCAATTTCTTCCACGATCTCGAAAATACCTGATAAGTAATCTATTAGAGAGCACTCAGATAACCAAAACTCCTCCACTTCTTGCCTTGTAATCGGGTATTCACCATTTTCATCCAGTTCAGACGTATAAATCCAAATACGTTGGTCTCCCGGATGAGCGATCGAAAATAGAGCAGGTAAATCAGGCGAATCATTCCAGATTGGCATTAAATCTTCCATTTCAACGTCAGGAATGTTACTGACATAATAGGAACCATAAAAAGCAAATTCATCAGGATCCCATGAGGTTATTATATTTTTTTCTATTGAATCAATGAGATATTCAAATACTTTATTGCCATAAGGGTTGGTGAGATCGCAATCATAAGCAAGTAACGCGGAGAGGCTCTTCGGTAGAGGTGCAGTTTCTGTTCTGTTTGGGGCGCGGTATTTTCGCAGACGAAGACGATTCAATTTTTCGCTGGGCATTGGATTAAGGACTGTATTCTTATTTTTCCTTTTTATAGCAGACAAAAATGTATCAAATTGATTTTCCATTATTGATTCCTTTTAACAATTAATACCGAGGCAAGATGACAAAAATTCTTTAATCAAATTAATTCAATAAAATCCACAGCGACATTTGTACTTTCTGTTTTTGAAAGTACGTCAGACTATAAATACTTTTTAAACATCGATGTGGTGATCACCACTGCCATACCTAAAAATAGCGCTGCTGGCAACAATATCACCATAGGATACACCACATTCGGCCACGATAAATACAGTACACAGGGAACCGTGCAGGCCGGTTTTATCCCTCGCTTGGCATGGTGATAGACAAAACTGGATTCATACCCGGCTCCGTAACGTCGTAAGTCCCGACGTCCCAGCCCGTCAACCAGTGCCACCAAAATCACCATCACAAATAAGGGTACGTATAACAACAAAATTACCAGTCGGATCAGCGTCACCATCGTGATAAACACCGTGGCCAGCCAATATTCTTGCAAATAGCCCGATACACCCTGTAATACGGAATTTAATTCACGCATAAAATCATTACGGCTATGGAACTGATATTGTGATTGTCCCTGAACCCAGTTCATAAAACCACTGTCCACAAACAGCCATTGATAGGCTTGCGCCAACCCTGCCGAAACGGTTTGTGAGGGTTCTGACAGCAACAGACTTCGGGTAAATTCTGAGGAGAGATAGTTAAGCTCTGTCTTCATCATGTTCTGACTGTGAGCGGCGCCCTGTTCCGGCCAGAAAAAAGCCATACCGAGATATTCCAGTAACAGGCTGAATAGCCAGGACATCACCATAAACCCAATAAGTTGCCACGGCCATTCCCATAACAGACGATACAACAGGCCATGCTTGCGGGGCGGTTGGGAAGATTGACGGGAGGGATTTTCTGATTGAGCCATAACCGGAAACTACCCCTTCTCTTCCCACCAATTTTCACTGGTGCGGTAGTGCCTGCGCATCTGTTCAGCGATGTTCTGCAAATTGGCCGGCATCAGAGCATCATCGTCATCTCCCGTTGGCAAAGGCATACGGATTTTCCACAACTGCCCACCTTCCAATAACGCAAACGCCTGCCCTTTCGGCAAGTTAATCATTTCAGCGGGCGTAATTAGTGGTGTTTTGACGGTGCCTACCCTATCTTGTGTGGACGAGGTAAAATCCTGCCCCTGTTCAACATCAGCAATATCTGAATGCCCCGATACCAGGGTCTTACTGTAGATTTCCACTTCCGGCAGCTGGCTGGTGAGAAGTTCTGCCGTCCGGTTATCCCGCACACGCAACATAATCAAAGTGTTGAAGTTACCTATCACCTGCGCCGTTTTGGCCATGCTGCCGATACGGGCCTCGATATCGGAGGAGGTCTGGGTATATGCCGTCACCTGCATGCCCGCGCCGCCACCTTTATTAATCAGCGGAATAAATTCATCGCCCATCAGTTCATTGAATTCATCACAATGCAGGTTAATCGCTAGCTTACCGTCATGACGTACCGGCAATCCGGCGTTCATGCCATATTTGTAAATTTGCCCGGCGACACTGACCAAATCTGCAAACATGCTGTTGCCTACCGCCGAGGCCACATCACTGTCAGACAGCGCATCCAGCCCGATATAGACAATCCCATTTTTGCGGATCACCTGTTCCCAGTCGAAGATAGGACGCAGATCCGCCATATTGAGATAATCCGGTGACAATAATTCCGCAATTTTGCCTGTGGTCAGTTTCTCCAGCAGCGGCAATAAGGACGCGACAATTTTATCAAAATAGGTACGGTCATAACGCACGGCAGAACGCAGACCATCCAGAATCGGGTCATAGAGTTGCTTGCCTGCGTCAGAACTCAGCGTCATTTCCATCGCCCAGAGCCGGAGGGCATCGGGTTGCCCCTGCATATTGCGCGGAATGTCTTTTTCTTTCAGTTTGCTGAGGGAATGATTGATTTGCGCCAGCAGATCCGGCTGTCTTTCCTCCATCATTCGGGTGGCATAGCGCTGATACAGTTCGCTGATATTATTGACGTAGCGGGTGATGAGCTGGTAATCCGGCCGATGCCCCAGAGCCACCAAAGCTCGGGCAACAATATTGACAAACCGCCAGGCAAATTCACGGAACGCGGCGCTGTTGCCTTCGCCGCTGAGCTGACCGGCCAGACGGGAAGCCACTTCGGACACCCGGCCAAACCGCCCGACGGCGTTATAACGCGCCGAAATCTCCGGCCAGCCCAGATGAAAGAGGGACAGTTCATTGCCGCGACCCGCGCGGTGCGCTTCTGCCCAAATGCGCCTTAACAGATCAGCGTCGCCTTTGGGATCAAAGACGATCACCACTTCACCGCGCCGGATATCCTGCGTGATAAGCAGTTCAGCCAGCCGGGTTTTTCCCACACGGGTAGTCCCCATCACCAGCGTATGCCCGACCCGTTCGCGCAGATCCATAAAAACATCAGTCTCCTGTGGTTCAATCCCGTGGAGTGCCGGATTACCGCCCACTGGTGGCAGCGGACGTACCGGATTAAATGGCGAGTCTTTGCGTAATAGCGCAGATAATGCCGGCCAACGGTATTCAGTTCGACGCTCCAGTGCGCGGGCAAGCTGATAAGCCTGAGACGGTTGCACAAATCGTTCGACCTCCGGTCGTCGCGTATCCTGCAAACGCTGGGTATGCTTCTGTTGCCAGCGAAATCCCCTGCCCAGAAACAACTGCCGGTGACTGACGGGAATTTGCCTGGTGCTCATCTGGTAACGTGGCAGGCGACGCAGGTTTCTGCGATAACGGATGACCTGAATACCCTGCCATGTGCGTATCATTGCCAGTACGGCAAAACCGCCTGCCATGACATAGCTGACTGAAGGTGCCAGTGCGATGGCCCAAGGCGCCCTGATACAGACAAAAGCCGCAACGACTGAGACCACCGCAGTATTCAGCTCGACGGCAGGACGCAGCAGGGCTTCAACCACATAATGGCGGCTCATGGTGATAACTGTTGGGAAAGTTGAGTTTCCGTGATCAACACCGGATAATGTTGCAGTTGCAATCGACGAGCCAGCTCGGTGCCGGAAGCAGGCGATAACAATAAATCCGGTGCCAATGCCCGCAGTGACTGCAAACCCGCCATTTCCCTGACATTGACGACCAGACCCACAGCATGCAGTTTCGTCAATGTGGCCGCATTCTGGCTTAACCACCGGCGTGAACCGGGATCATCCCCAATCAGAAACAGTGCCCCAATTCCCGGCAATTGCAGTGGTCTGCTTGACACTTTTCCCGGCGTCAGCTCCAGTGTTTTGACAGGCAACATCGCCGCTTCACCTGCCATTTCAGGTGAGGAATTTTGCACCGATGACACAGGCTCATCGCGTTGCTCAGCATTAATGCTTTCATAAAAAGGCGAGGCATCTTTGCCGCCTAAATCGGCAATGATGTTCAGTTCAGCATGGCAGGCACTTATCCATAACAGGCCGATAACGGGAAATACACTCAGCCGTTTCATAATGATGTGATTTGCCATCCCTGCTCTCCCTGCCGTAATAAAATCGGCATGATGCCCTGCCCGAACCGGAACCAGTACCCCGCATCATGATTCAATGTGATGTGTCGGTTGCGTACCCGTTCAACGGGGATACGGTGTTTTTTGGCCCATTGCCGTAGTGTGTCATCATTGCCCTTGCTGTCGACCAGATAAATGTCAATCGGTTGCATCAATGCCAGAACTTCCGCTAAACGGGCGTCACACGGCGGGCAATCGTTGATTTTGACAAACAACGCCAAACGCCCCTTTGCCTCACCGGATTTCTCCATATTGACCGGCAACATATCCGGAAATAATCGTTGCCAGGCGGCATCCACTTCCCGCTGAAAACGCAGTTCTTTTTCAGTGCGGGCAAATTCCGCTTTGACCCACTGCTCAGCATAACGGCGGCGTTCTGCATCACTTTCAGCTTCAATCCCCAGGGTTGTCAACGGATCAAGCCCCGGCGACTGAATTCCCCTTGGACCATTCAATAATTGCTGATAACGCCGATATTCATCCGTGCTCAATCCCCATTGCCCGGCCTGTATTCTCAATGTTTGCTTTTGGCTTTCCACCGTATGTGCCTGCTGCGACGTTAAGGGTGACGGTGTGGCTGCCCATGTTGGGCTGATGAGCACTATCCACGTTACCAGACCGATTTGATGTAATCTCATGGCTGCTTTCCCTGCCGGGGTTGTGGAAGCTGATAACCCGGCCGCAAATGGTGACAAACCTCACGTTGCACCTCATCCACCTCCAGTTGCCAGGCCGGGCCTGCCATAAGCTGCAAAGCGGTACGCAGCCGGACAGGGCCTAACTGATAGTGCACAGACGGCAACGGCTGGCGATATAAAATGTCATTGGTTTTTTCAGGCGCACATAACCGATAACCCGACTGGCGTAATACGTCACGCAGGGCATCGGCTACCGTGGGATGCTGAGACGCCGGAATATGAACCTCAATCAATTGGGAAAGCGGATCACGCTGTGCTGCTGTTGGGTCGGTACTTACCAGGATATAACGACCGTAACGGACTACTTCCGGCGCTTGTTGATAAATATCGGGTGAGACGGGCTGAATATTGCGCGTGAGCTGCGTTGCTGAAATGGCTTTTTCGGAAGCACATTGAGACGGCGGTTTATTTGACGGGGCATTGCAACCCGTCAGGATAGTGACCAATACACCCATTAATACGGTTATTCTCATTCCTGTTATTCCTGCCCGGCAATCAAAGCGCAAAGCGCCAATGTGCAGGAAATAACAGGATTTATTCAATCAACAACTGAAACTGCCTTTTAGGAAATAAAAACGTTATCGCTTATTGCTCTGAAGATTCTGCTGAAACCGTTTTACGCACGGTACGCTCAATCAACTGACCATATTGGTCAAAATAACGACTCGGCCAGATTTCAGAGGGATGAACATCGAGATAATTTGCAATGATCCATTCCCCTTTTGGCCAGGCGCGGGACAGGGTGTTGGCGAGAGTTGAAGAGCTTAATCCGGCTTCGCGGGAGACGGCGGCGAGTGTTGTACCACGCTTGCGTAATGCGCAAATAATTTCGGCTGGGTGCCAGTCTTTCTGAGTGTGAGTCATAGTCATACCTGCTTCCCCTTCTTTTGATTATTGAATGGTGGCGATTCAAGACAGGGATTCTCAGGTACCGGGTACACTCAACCGGTGAGACGTTAGTCTCCCCCGCCTGAACCGCCATAGAAGGTGCGATAACAGGCACACTGGTAGAAACATCCTACCAGTGGAGTGTTTTTATGAGGCCTGAGATTCCTCACTATCGGATTTTGCCGATAGCTTTTTTACTTTAACGAATTCCGTTATCTAATTCAATAATCGAATGTGTAAGTTTAACAAGTTAATAAAATTGTTGGATTATGCCTTCTGCATCAATTTAACACATAAAAAAACCCGCCTATTTGCGCATTCTCTCAATGAAAGACTCAGCGTGGCAGGTGTACTTAACCACGATTATACCCATTAAGCCGCAGTCAGAAAAGTGTATAATAAGGCAAACTTGAATCGCATAATGCTGAAAAGGCAATATTATGAAACCAGTAACCAATAATGACCATTTAAGCCGAATTAAGATAACAGGCTACAAATCTATTGCGGAATGTGATTTACCGATGGGATGCCTGAATGTACTCATTGGAGCCAATGGTGCTGGAAAATCAAATTTTATCAGTTTCTTTCGCCTCATTGCCACCGTACTTGATCATCGTCTACAGTCTCTTGTTGGCAAAATGGGCGGCCCTGATACATTGCTGCATTTTAGCCGTAAGAAAACCGAATATATGAGTTCTGAACTTTATTTTGGTCACAATGGCTATAAATTTGAACTGGAATCCACCAATGACAATCGTATGATGTTCCGGCATGAATCACTTTTTGGGAATATCAGCGGTGATTATGATATCGGCTCGGGTCATTTTGAATCTCAGGTCGATAAACATCACACAGGCATCAACGATGATACCTTACCTGCCATGCTCCGTTGGCGGGTGTACCATTTTCATGATACGAGTGACAGTGCCAGAGTTAAACAAACTCATCGTATTAATGACAATGATTATCTGCGGGAGGATGGTGCCAATTTAGCGGCATTTCTGTATCGCCTGCAAAAACATCATCCGCAGCATTACAGGCGCATTATCAAAACCCTTCAGATGGTTGCACCGTTTTTTGGTGATTTTTACCTGCGATCCACTCCGGATAATGCCGATTACATTCAACTCGAATGGACAGAAAAAGAGCAGGACATTCCTTTTAAAGCCAGTGAACTATCTGATGGCACTCTGCGCTTTATTTTATTGGCTACCGTATTGCTGCAACCCGAAAATTATATGCCCGGCTCAATTATTATTGATGAACCTGAACTCGGACTCCATCCCTATGCCATTAACGTACTGGCAGGTTTGATCAAAAATGCCAGCAATAAACATCAAATTATTATTTCTACCCAGTCGGTCGAACTGGTTAACCAATTTGATGCTGACGATCTGATTGTTGTCGACAAGCAACAAGGCGCCTCCACTTTTAAACGCCTGAATCATGAAATGCTTTCTGAATGGCTTGAAGACTATAGCCTCGGGGAATTATGGAAGAAAAACTTACTCGGCGGGAGACCACAACGATGATCCGCATCAATGTTTTTGTCGAAGGGCAGACAGAAGAAACTTTCGTGCGGGATGTGCTGGCACCTTATTTTTCTGCACAGCAAATCTACCTGTCCCCTATATTGGCTCAGACGAGTGCCAGCCAAAAAGGCGGGATCACAAGTTATGGCAAAGTAAAACACCAGATTACCCGCTTGTGTCGGCAAGATCCCAGTGCGTTCGTCACCACGCTCATCGACTACTATGGCCTGCCGACTGATTTCCCCGATTACAACAAACAACGGGATAATGCTGCCAGCGAACGGGTAGTGAAGCTGGAGCAGGCTTTTGCTGATGATATTGGGCAGGCCAATTTTATTCCCCATCTGTTATTACATGAATTTGAAGCGCTGCTATTTTGCCAACCCGAAAAATTTGCAGACTGGCTTGATGACAGCGCCCCCATTGCTGCACTACAAGCCATCAGAAGTGAATTTGCTACCCCGGAGGATATTAATAATAGCCCGCAAACGGCGCCATCCAAGCGGATTCTAACCATCATCCCTCATTATCATAAAACCTTGCATGGCCCACTGATTGCCGGTGATATAGGTTTAGATACCATTCGCTCTCAATGCCCGCATTTTAATCAGTGGTTAGAAATGCTGACTAATTTGATAGCACGTATTCAATTTGCTCCGAAAAAATAGAAACAGGCCCTGTTTTCACAGGGCTATACGTTAATGATAAAAACACCATTCAGAACGGGATCGCCGAATCCCAGTCGGTTTCATCCTCTTCCGGTGAAACTGAGACCTGTACCGGCTGCGTGTTTTTTCTTTCCTGATTAGCGGGTTTAGGCGGTGGCTGCTTTTGTGCTGGCTTATGCCCTGCCTGTTGAGGTGCCATACTCTTTGAATCATTACGGCTCCCCAACATCTGCATCGAACCATTCACATTTACCACCACTTCCGTTGAATAGCGATCCTGACCCTGATTATCCTGCCATTTACGCGTTTGCAGTTGCCCTTCAATGTAAACCTGAGTCCCTTTATGCAAATATTCCTCGGCAATTTCTGCTAACTTGCCGAAGATCACCACCCGGTGCCATTCGGTTTTTTCCCGCAATTCGCCGGTTTGTTTATCCTTCCAGTTTTCTGACGTAGCCAGTGAAAGTGTTGCCACGGTACCCCCTGTCGGCAGGTAACGGATTTCCGGGTCTTGTCCCAGATAACCAAGTAAAATGACTTTGTTCACACCGCGTGAAGACATCTTGTTTTCTCCTGTTATCGGGGGTGACGTTGTGTCCATTGCCCCTGTTTCAGGGCAAACTCCGCCTGTTCACGTCGGGCAAAATACTCCACTGACTCACGAGAGCAGGGAATGCCTTCATCCATCGTGCCGATATAAAACCCCGCACGGCGGCGCAAAACGATTAACGGCAGTTGTTTATGGCAATATTGCAGGGCCAGAAACCCAATCGGTGCAGCATTCATCACGATATCCTTTTATTTTTGGTCATTAATAAAGACCTGCCCTGAACGTTCAGGGCAGCTCAGCGGAATATCAGAAAGAGTTCTCTGCATATTCTTTTTGCGTGATGCCGTTCTGAGGCGGCATCGAGTCGGATTGTTCGGCCTGATACACTTTCTCCTGACCGATTTTAATCCAGTCAACCTTAATCAGACGGGCTTTCAGGCTGACGCGCTGTTCACCGGCATGGTCTCCGCGTTTCAGGGTAAAGATATCAGTCGAGGGATTGCTTAAGGTAAAGCCCAGCAACACTTTTTTATCCTCATCTACCGCCTTCTGGCAACGGCCGACCAGACTGGTCGCTTCCTTGCCGACCACGGTGATATCAAAACGCACATAAACCGGGTTATCACCTGGTCCGTTCAGCGCATTGATCACACAGCTCAGGAACGTTCCGCTGGCAGTGCTGACATGGCGGATGTTATTCAGATAGCCCAGTCCTTTAATATTGAGGTTGAAATAGTCGTTTTTGGTTAAGGATGCGGTGTTCTCAGACATTCGATGTTCTCCATGCAGGTAAAAAATAAGGTGTGACGGAGAAAATCCTGTCCCCTGACGGGAATGATTTTTCCCGCCGGGTGTCAGACGCATACGTTGCTGACGTACTGATAAAGAATAAAAAAACCTTCACTGCCACTGGACTGACAATATCTGCTTTCAAAGGTGGGCAGATGTACCGCAATCATGCGCTCCCTTTCAGGCTACGGGAGTTTTCGGCTAAAACAGCATGATTTTTAAAGCACCAGTCCGTGCGGTCAATCCTTAATCCCATTTTCAGTCCGGTGAATTTCCCCGCCGGGTTTTTCGGGAGCCGGTCACCGCGTTAGCGTTCAGCATCCCTTTGCATGCCGGATAGCGAGTGCAGCCCCAGAACGGGGTTGTTTTTCCCGCCCGTTTTTGCATCGGGCCGCCACAGCGCGGGCACGCCGGGGTTTTCGGCAGGGTAAACCGGATCGGCTGTGTTTTGCCCTTTTCCACTAAATGCGCCAGCCATTGTGCCTGTTTCTGCATAAAGCCATCCAGTGTGGCCCGGCCCCGGGCAATGTCGTCCAGAGACTGTTCCCACAGCGCAGTCATCCCCGGATGGGTCAGGACGTCCGGCAGCCCGGCAATCAGCTCCTGCGCCAGCGGCGTTGCATGCAGGTTTTTCTTTTTTCGCGCCAGCAGCTGACGGTTAAACAGGGCTTCAATGATACCTGCCCGGGTGGCCTCCGTGCCCAGCCCGGCATTTTCCCGCAGCACTTTTTTAAGCTGCGGATCGTGGATAAACGCAGCGGCATTTTTCATGGCGGCAATCAGCGTACCTTCGGTAAAAGGCGCAGGCGGCCGGGTTTGCCGGGGCTGTATTTCTGCACGGAGTACCGGGCAGATTTCCTCTTTTTTCAATGCAGGCAGCGCGGTATTGTCGTCCTGCTCCTGCACCTGTTTTTCATCGGCAAACAGCGTCTTCCAGCCCGTGACCACACTGACCCGCCCTTTCGCCTGAAATACCTGCCCGCCGATAGTGAATGTCACGTCAGTCACATCCGTTTCCTGTACGGGCAGAAACTGCGCCAGATAATAGTGGCGGATCAACTGATAGATCTTTAATTCGTCCGCGGTCAGTTTCGTCATATCAAAAGTGTGGCGGGTCGGAATAATGGCATGGTGCGCCGTGATTTGGCTGTCATTCCAGACTCGGGAGAGAGTGCTGGCATCCAGCTGGCTGATAATGGCATTCATCGCAGGATCGGTACGGGTCAGTGCGGTGAACACGGCCGGAATATCTTCCCGCATTGAAACCGGCAGATAACCGCAATCCGTGCGCGGGTAGGTGGTCGCTTTATGGATTTCATACAACGACTGGGCAATCGTCAGTACCTGACCGGCCCCCATTCCCCATTGACGGGAGGCTACCTGCTGGAGCATCCCCAAATCAAAACAGAGCGGCGGCGGGGTTTTTTCCCGTTTCTGCGTGAGTTCAGTCACCACGGCATCTTGTGCCTGCTGACAACGCTGAACCACACTCTGCGCGATATCCTCCCGGATACAGCGTTTTTCTTCATCGCAATCGTCGGGCGCAGGCAGCCATTTAACCCGAAAGCTAATGTCATCTTTTTGCAATGCGGCCATCACCTGCCAGTAGGGTTTTGGCTCAAACCGGGCGATATCGTTATCACGGTTCACGACCAGTGCCAGTGTCGGCGTCTGTACCCGCCCGATGGACAGCACCTCACCAAATCCCTGTGCCTGCGCTTTCAGGGTATACAGGCGGGTCAGGTTTATTCCCATCAGCCAGTCCGCCCGTGCCCGTCCCAGTCCGGCCTGCCAGAGTGGTTCGGTTTGCTCCCCCAGTAATATCGCGGCCAGTGCCTGCCGGATACTGGTTTCATCCAGCGCAGACAGCCACAGCCGTCTGACGGGGCCGGTAAAACGGCAATACTCCAGCAGTTCACGGGCAATCACTTCCCCTTCACGGTCAGCATCAGTGGCGATAATCACTTCGTCGGCCTGTTTCAGTAATTGTCTGATCACCGCAAACTGATCGGCGGTCTCTTTCTTCACAGTCCATTGCCACTGCACAGGCAGCACCGGCAGGGGTTCCATGCGCCACGGCGGGCCGAATTGTTCACCATAGTGCTCGGGTGCAGCCATTTCCAGCAAATGCCCGATAGCCCAGGTGACAGTAATACTGTCGCCAAAGAGATAGCCCTGTCCGCGCTGCTTCACGCCCAGCACCCGGGCGATATCTCTGGCCTGAGAGGGCTTTTCACATAAATACAGTGGCATATCACCCCCTCCCTGCATCCTGAGCCACCGTGCGCAGGGGGGGTGAAAAATCAGAACGCAGCCGGCCCGACAGAATATCGGGGTCCGGTTCGCCCAGCCATTTAATGGCTTCAAGGCCAGCCGGTGTTTTTTCCTCAATATCCGCACGGGTCACCTTCAGAGGGCGGTAAGAACGCACCAGACCATAAATCTGGCGGATCACCCGACTGCCGTTATGCAGCAACGCATCCCGCTCTGAACGAGAAATAAAACCGTAATGAAACGCCTGAAAGGTTTTCATCGCCAGCTGGTCGAAACCGACCAACAGCCAGACACAGCGGTAACCCAGCGGGGAGTGACTGTAGACCCCGATATTCAGCGGTTCAACAGAGGAAACCGCGGATAACGTCACCTGTGCCGGCAGGGCGTTCAGTGTTTCCTGCAAGGTGGCAATACGCTGCTGAAGGCTGGCCGAGGCCGCCACCAGGGCCTGTTCCAGTTTCATCAGCCAGCTGTCGGCATACGGGTTATCGGCAGCCGCATCCTCACTGATGGTGCCCGCCCGTTTAATTACCTGCGGCATGCCGATAATGTCCGGGTATTGACGGCGGCCGGTGACGTCTTCTTTTTTACGCCCTGCCCAGAGGCGGATGGCGTAGTGGGTATGGAGTTCAATGGTTAACGTGGATTTCAGTGCACCGGCACGACGGGGGGGCGACGGTGCGGTTTTTTCATCAGGTTCAGACATAAAGAGCAACTCCTGTTTGGTCGGTTTATGTCTGTGGGACTATCAGGGGAAAGGTGTCTGCGACTCAATAGATAATCAGTTATGAAAAAAGGAAAAAACGACCCCTTTTCGGGATCGTAGAAAAGATTATTTTTATCGTCTTTGTCGCCCGGCTAATAAAGTACAATTTTTAGCCGTCTGTGCCCCGGGCACACCAGTATTATTTTTAACCACTGCTGTCTCAGGCAATACGGTAGATTTTCAGACTTGCCTGCCTCAAACAAGGCAGCGCAATTTTTAGTCGCCTGTGCCCCGGGCACACCAGTATGATTTTCAACCACTGCTGTCTCAGGCAATACGGTAGATTTTCAGACTTGCCTGCCTCAAACAAGGCAGCACAATTTTTAGTCGCCTGTGCCCCGGGCACACCAGTATAATTTTTAATCATGGCTGTTCCGGGCAACACAACCCGGTTTTTACCCCATGTCATCACGGTGATATTTTGCCTGCGCCAGCCGCTGACGAATGTCTTTCACTACACTGCTGACATGGGCTTGTGAAGAGGGGGGAACAGAACGCGCCGTTTCCCGTGTGAATTCAACGGGTTTCTTCGCAGCCGCCGTCGTCGTGACAGCCGGTTCGGCCTGCACATACAGTTTTCCCTCCCGTGCCCGTTTCATCATCGCCAGCAGCCAGCCGACCGGATTACCGATTTTACCTGCCTGTAACGCCTTATCCAGACAAGTCAACACAGCCTGCGCCTGTTCAGCAGGCAGTGCCTGCAACTGGCTGTTCAGCATCCCCCCATCTTCCGGCTCCAGTTGCCTGCATAACTTTTCCGGCAGAAAAATAGCGGACGGTGTATCTACGTATGTTTTTTTATTCACACTCTGTGTGAAAGAACGTACATAACAGTTCGGTTTAGTGGTTTGACGACAAGTCATTGATTTCATGCTGAGTTCGGTTTCCGAATTCGGCTTATTCTGCCCTTTTAACTGACCGGATTCGGTTTCCGAACCCGGTTTCATTTCCCTGAGTTCGGTTTGCTGTTTTCCCTGTTGAAGCGCCTGCCTCATGACCCTTTGCTGTGGCGTCTGCACCGCATTCAGCCGCGCTTCCAGCAAACGGATATGACTGTGACGATGACGCATCAGTGGATCTTCTTGAATGTCAGTCAGTACCTCCCGTGCCGTCTGGCTGATAGTGCGGTTTTTGCTGCGACAGGCTTCTGCCACAGTATCCAGCCAGTGAGGATCGAGAATCTCGGCATCACGGCAGGTCAGCGGTTCATCGTGTTGCGCATAGATATTGCCCCGCACCCGCCCATGCTCGTCGCGGATACGCTTGCATAAACTCAGCCAGCCGGTTATTCGCAGCATCAGCAATACCCGGCTGACGGTTTCACGGGAGGCTTTGCCTTTATAGGGCGAGGCCAGCAGCAGCTGCAATTCATCGTAGCTGGGGAAAACCGCCCCTTCATTTTGTTGCGCATACAAACGGATCATCATCCAGCCCGTTTTATCCAGTGGTGACAGGCGATCATCCAGTAACAGGCGACGGGGATAGGCATCCTGAATGTTACCCATAAACAGCAGACCACTGCGCAGCTGTGAAACGTCATCGTCGGGGCGTTGTTCCAGACGGCTTTTCATTTTGGCCATAGTGTGGGCAATTAAGCTGTCTGCTGACAGGTTTATCATGATCCCTTCTCTCCGGTGTTAATCTGTAAAAATAATGTCAGGGCTGCACCCTGTGGCGTTGCACAAGGCGCAGAATGACACGACTTCAGTCACATTTACGATTTACGAATTTCATTGTTGTAGCGTTCGTGGTGCATCAGCTCCCACGACTGCCCGCTGTCACGGCTTAACAGCCGCCAGAACAGCCCTACGTTGATTTTCAGATACCCGGTGCCTTTTTCCTTCAGCCGGACGTAATTACGCTGACCCCGCCGATAACATTTCACCTGATATTGCGCCTTACGGCGAAAGGACAGCGGTGCCGTTACCGGCACATGCAGGCCGGGCATGATTTCGGTTAATTTTCCTGACATCGTTTCCTGTATGACCCGTTTTATCCCTGTTTTTTCACAGAGACCGATCCGGATGCACCCTGTTGCTGCCATTCTTTGACGGCATTCCAGACGGACGTCAGCGAAATATCATGATGCTCCGCCACGTCCATCATGATATCCAGCCCGTCGGCACTGTCCGCATCCCTCATCTTTGCCGCCTGCCAGCGCTGCCACAGGTCACGGTTTTCCGCTTCCGTCAGCACCGAAACCCGCCCCGACTTCACGGCAATACCGGCAATACGCCGGCGCGCCGCCACCTCCAGACTGGACAGGCCAAAAAAATAGTGCATCAGATCAATCGATCCGCTGAGTGCCAGAGCCCGGTCAATGCGTTGTATCCGCTGCTGTTCGATACGCGCCTGATGTAAGATGCGGGCCAGATTGGCGTGATGAATTTGCACACTCAGCACCGATACCGGGCTGTTGCCCAGATAATGCAAATCCTCAATCGTCAGGCTCTGTAACATCAGCATCTCCGAGGGTGCCAGCCCCAGTGCTTCGCAACGGCGGATATAGCCGTTCTTCAAATCCATCACCAACTGCAACAACAGGCTGTTGGTCGCTTGCGATAAATGATTCATACACTTCCTCCATTATCAGGCCAGTCAAAACACAATGAATGAGCAACACACTGAAAAGCAGGCACCCCGGACCGGTATCGCTACATCGCCAACATCTCCGGCACCATTTCACGCTGAAGTTCACGCAGGCGGCGGATAATCCGCAGCAGCCGCAAAAACTTCACGGTCTGGCTGTCATCCAGTAATGGTACCGCCTTCCGTCCGGCGGTGCCGAGCAGAACGGCAGTCAGCGTCAGTTCATGACGGTCAGTCGAGATTTCCCCGGTCAGGGAGTGCAATAAACACGAAAAAGGATGAACATCCGGCCCGTCAATCAGGCAAAATCCCGCCGACCGTTCATCCGATACCGGCAGCAAATCACGGTCACAGCCCATCACTTCGGCCAGTTCAAACGCCAGGCGAAACGCCATATTTTGCAAATGCTCGATATCGTCCTGCATCGGGGAAATGTGCCAGACTGAGCTGACCGGCTCCAGCCCGGTCCGGGCAAAGTGGAGATCGTCGGCTTCAGGCTCAGACAGCGCCGGTTCAGACGGACTATCCGGCTGATAAGGCGGGAGCACCGGATTGTTTCGGGAAGACGGAGCAGGCACGGGTGTCTTATCGACCGGAGCGCATGTTGTCTCCGATGCCTGCTCCGCATCCGTGACGGGTTGAGACATTATGCGCCGGTTCGGTTCCCTGTCTGGCGCCCGAACCCGATCCGCTTTAGGCGTATCCGGCTTTTCCGGCACAAGGTCAACCGGGGTGGCCTGTTCACCAAAGAGTTGCCGGCGGTTACTTTCCTTCGGATCGAGTTCCAGTACCCAGCGGTCATAATTCAGCTGCGGGTGCGGCAATACCTGCAATAAATCGCCGATAAGTTCATCCCGGAACATCTCCGGTGACCAGGATTCCGGGGAGTCAAATTTGCGGCAACAGGCACCAAAAATCGCATCAAAGGAACAGGCAGGCTCCGATATTGCACTGACAACATGTTGCAGCCAGACGGCCTCGGCATCCTGCCGTAATGCCAGTAACAAACGAATTTGGGGTACCTTCAGCCCCGAGTTCAGCAGATCCGGCATCCACGGATAGAGATATTGCACGGTATCTTCCATCCGGCTGATATAACTGCGGCTGACAGGAAAACCGGCTTCCCCCAGTAGTGCAGACAACTCACTTTGGGTGATTTTCTGCTGGTTCTGTACTTCAAAAAGGGTTCTGGCCTTGCAGACCCCCAGGGCTTTTTCAATAAAACTGAGTTCACCGCGCAGTTCATTTTCCGCCAGATGCCCGATGACACACTGCAATCTGCCCGGCCACGGTTTAAACAGGCAGTGAACACGATAAAAACGCTCATCGCCGGTTTCCTGCCACAGTTCGGACAAAACCTGATAACGGGTATTCCCGCCGTCACTGAAGATATAGACATCTTCACCTTCCGGATCGCGGGTGACTTTCGGCACCGTATCCAGCCCGCGTACTTTGATGGAGGCCTTGATATCCTCATAACGCGGGTTCCGACTGGTGCGGGGGTTATCCGGATTGGGGCGGAGTTGATCCAGTGTCAGTACCATCGGCATTTCCGACACAGGGGGTTGTTCACTGAGTGTCGCCGCGGCCTGGCGCCCTTGTTGTAACAGGGCATTGCCCATATTGAGAGGTTGCCGTGCCATCATTTACTCCCCGTAACCATCACTGTCTGCGGATAAGTCCGAAAACCGCGTATATTGGCCGTCAAATCCCACACGAACCACGCCCGTTGGCCCCTGACGCTGCTTACCAATAATGATTTCAGCAGTACCTGTATCGGGTGTGTCCGGGTGATAGACTTCATCGCGATAGAGATGCAGTATCAGGTCGGCGTCCTGCTCCAGTGAGCCGGAATCACGCAGGTCACCATTGTTAGGACGTTTATCGGAACGGTTTTCGACCTGCCGGTTAAGCTGGGACAGCGCCAGTACCGGGCAGCCCAGTTCTTTGCCTAACGCTTTCAGGTTACGGGAGATATCGGCAATTTCCTGCGTCCGGTTTTCCTGCCCGGGCGCGCACATCAGCTGGAGGTAGTCAACCATAATCAGGGCGGGTTGACCGTATTTGCGGGTATAGCGGCGGGCACGGGCGCGTAATAGTGCGGGCGTCTGATGACTGCAATCATCAATAACCAGACGCTGATCCCAGCGGGCAAACTGATCCAGACTCTGGCTTATGCGTCCCCACTGCTCATCATCCAGCATCCCGCTGCGCAGGGTGCTCAGAGAAACCCCGCCTTCCATGGCAGTGAGGCGCAGCATCAGTTGTGCAGCCGGCATTTCCAGACTGAAAATCTGTACCACGGCATCATCCCGGTGCCGCAGGACACCCAAGCAACAGGCCAGTCCCAACGCGGTTTTCCCCATCGAAGGGCGGGCAGCCAGCAAAATGAGATCACCGGCCTGCAAGCCGCCGGTTTTTTCATCAAGATCCTGAAATCCGGTCGGTGTGCCGGTTATTCCCTGTGAGCCTTGTATTCGCTCCAGATGGGCAATCAGGCTGTCTGCGCCCTGCAACAGGGTCATTTCCTGATGCTGGCGGGTCGAACCTTTTTCAGCCAGATTAAACAACTGACTTTCTGCCTGCTCTATCAGGGTATCTGACTGAATATTCGGCTGAAAAACGTCAGCGCTGAGGGATTTTCCCAGTGCCAGTAACTGACGTAACCGGCTTTTTTCCGCCACAATACGGGCATACTCCTCAATATTGGCGGCACTGGGCGTGTTTTTACACACTTCCGCTACATAAGCAAAACCGCATGCCCGATCAATTTGCCCACGCTGGGTCAGCCTATCGGTCAGGGTAATCAGGTCGAACGGACAGTTTTTTTCGCTCAGTTCAGCGATGGCCTGAAATATTATCCGGTGTGCCGGAAAATAAAAATCGTCGGCAACCAATAGCTGGACAACGCTATCCCAGCGCTCATTCTCCAGTACCAGCCCCCCCAACACCCCCACTTCGGCATACGCATAGCTGGGCGCCTCTTCACTGATGATCTGTAAATGTTCATGCGCTATGTCCATCGGCTGCCTCCCTGCTGATCGCATTCAGGGCAGCGATTAAACGCTGTTGCAGATGAGGGGAAGAAACCCAGAACAGCACCTCGTTATGGGTCAGATACTGCGGCTGGTCATTTTCCCAGCCACATTCCAGCAACGCCAAATCCAGAGACGCATCGGGGCGCATGGCCTGCCTGCGCATACGGGGATAATAATGCTCTACCCCTTCCGGAGAAACATCGGGAACAGCTGGCAACAGGATCTGAAGTTTCGTCTGCGCGGTTTCACGATCCGGCGCATCCACAAACACAAACCTCTCATCATCACTGAACAGTAATTCAACGCGCTCATAACGAAAGCAGACCGCCCGCCAGATAACATTCATTGCGCCTCTCCTGTCGGTTGCACAGTCAATACCGCGTCGAATTTTTCCGCCCATAAGGGCACTAACTCACAGGCGAGGCGGTGCATGGTTTGCGCGGCAGCCGGGCTTTTTCGGGTGGTTTTATACTCAAGGCGATGAACGGGCTGGGCACGGACATGCCCCAGTTTGTAGATATCCAGCAGGTCTATCCGGGTTTCCAGCAGCTGGTAAACCTGCCTGCCGCCCAGTGCGGAAGCGTCATACCGTTGATTATTGATAATGTCAGCCAGTTCACTCAGCGTATCCCGGTCGAGATTCGTTCCTTCAATCCCGTTGACCAGTATCTGGATAGCCGGCAGCCGGATACCGTAGTGTTCAAAAGGCCGGAGCCGGGTCAGCATCCGCAGGGTGCCGCGCAGGAACTCGCGGACGTCGGGTAAAATAGGCTTGATAACCCCCAGCACGCCCTGCGTGGCCGCCAGTACAACCAGCTCGCTCATCACGCCGGTCGCCCCTTTGGAATCAATGAAAATAATATCGTACTGGCTGAAGAGAGGATGTTGCAGGACATTGCGCAGACGCAAACGCCCGTCGGGCGCGTGCAGCATTGCCGTGGGCAGGAGTTCATCCGGATCGTTGGAGATCAGAATATCGAGGTTTTTGATAACCGAACGGGAAATGATCTGCTCAGACTGGTTCAGATCCACCGTCTGCATCAGCAACTCATACAATCCGGCGGGCGCTTCATAGCTCAGGGGAAAAATACTGCTGGACGTGGGTTGCGAGTAATCCGCATCAATCAGGAGAACGCATAAACCGGCATCGGCAAAAAAACCGGCCAGATTAGCCGCGTGAGTCGATTTACCTTCGCCCCCTTTGGGGGAAATTATGGGAAGAATTATCATTTTGCGCACCAGAATCGGTACACAAAGTAATAAGAATTACACTATTAACATTTTTTCAACTTAGGAGGGGATTGAAAATCCCCGTGTCCTTGGTTCGATTCCGAGTCCGGGCACCACTTCAACTTCCAGTGAAGTCCAGCCCAGTCAAACAATTCGCATCAAATCCAGAAAAATAAACCTTCTTACCTATCTCAACGTCCAGTTTCGTCTGTTGCAATCAAGATGCAGCGAAGGGCATAATTCGGGGCACTTACCGTTCGATTATGAGAATGCCCTTAACAATGAAACTTAATGCACGACAAATCGAAACTGCAAAACCCAAAGAAAAAACCTACAAACTCGCCGATGGCGGCGGTCTCTATTTAGAAGTCTCGTCACGCGGCTCGAAATACTGGCGCATGAAGTATTACCGCCCGACCGATAAAAAAGAAGACCGTCTGGCGTTCGGTGTTTATCCGACTGTATCCTTAGCCGATGCCCGCGCTAAACGCGATGAAGCCAAAAAACTGATGGCACAGGGCATCGATCCCAAAGCCGAAAAGAAAGGCACACCAACGCCTGCCAAAGTCAACTCGTTTGAACAAGTCGCCCGTGCATGGCACGCCAGTAACAAACGCTGGAGCGACAGCCACCGTCAAAAAATCCTGCGCAGCCTTGAGCAATATATTTTCCCCCATATCGGCGCCAGAGATATTACCACATTACGCACCAGCCAGCTTTTAGCGCCCGTCAAGGCCATTGATGAGCAGGACAAACACGATATCGCCCAGCGGCTGCGCCAGCGTATCACCGCCATCATGCGCTACGCCGTCCAGAATGATATTCTGGAGTCCAACCCGGCTAACGATATGACCGGCGCACTCACCACCGCAAAATCCCGTCATCACCCCGCCTTGCCCCATGAATGTTTACCTGATTTCCTGAACCGATTGTCTGCTTACCGAGGACGCTTACTGACCAAAATCGCGGTAGAACTGGCGCTGCTGACGTTTGTCCGCTCCAGTGAGCTGAGATTTGCCCGCTGGCAGGAAATCGACCTTGAAAATTCAGTATGGAAAATCCCTGCCACAAGGCAACCGATTAAAGGCGTTCGCTTTTCTGAGCGCGGCATGAAAATGAAAACGGATCACATTGTACCGTTGAGCCGTCAGGCGGTTGGTCTTATCAACGCGTTACACGAACTGAGCGGCAACTGCGACGTGATGTTCCCCAGCGATCATAATTCCGCGAAAGTCATGAGTGAAAACACGGTTAACAAGGCATTACGCGCGATGGGGTACGATACTCAAACCGAAGTCTGCGGGCATGGTTTCCGCACAATGGCACGTGGTGCAATGGGGGAATCCGGCCTGTGGAGCGATGACGCTATCGAGCGCCAGTTAAGCCATATCGAACGAAACAACGTCCGGGCGGCCTATATTCACACCTCCAAGCATCTGGACGAACGGCGGCTGATGGTGCAGTGGTGGGCGGATTATCTGGATGCCAACCGGGAAAAACCAATCACACCCTATGACTTCGCCAAACCGCTGCGCGACAGAGCAAACCGATAGTTCATTCTTTAATCCATTAATTCTCATTGTGAGAGAAACAATTAACGCTGTTCATTTAAGGGTGCTTTTTAAATAATTCTCCTGTCATCAAACAACGTCCACGATGAGCGCTCAGGGACTCGGTAACAGGAGAATGAATATGGCAGTGACAGCATTGAAGGTAAATCTTATCCGTTTGCCGGAAGTTCAGCGCCGAACGGGTTACAGCAAGGCGTGGATCTACAAATTAATTAGCGATGGAGAATTCCCGAAGCAGGTCAAAATCGGCCCCCGCTCCATCGCATTTATTGAATCAGAAATAGATAACTGGATTGCCCAACGCATCGCGGAATCACGGGCGGCATAACACAGAAAAGAGTATGACGTAAGACATGTAACATAAAAACACAACGCCCCAGTGTGCGACCAACACATCTGAGGCGTCTGACCAACAACCGTTACTTGAGGTAAAAACGATGGCTGAGACACAGCATACCCAAACTCGCCCTGAATTTACAGTTCAAAAAAAATCCGGCAGTCAAAAACCGCTCGACCTGATCCAGACCGTGAAAACATCGGCCATGTATTCATGGGCAAATCTGCTGTCTGCCTGTGGTATTGATGTTCCGGCAAAGGGTAAACATGGCGCTTGTCCTATTTGCGGTGGTACTGACCGTTTTCACTTTCTTGATGATCACCATCATGGTAACTGGCATTGCCGCCAGTGTGATGCCCCGAACTATGGCGATGGACTGGATTTAGTGGCAAGAACCCAAAAGATTTCGATTACTGAAGCAGCGAAAATCATTGCTGGCTCGTTGGCATTGCCTTTGCCAGAACCCAAACCAGCCAAAGAAAACCTCTATCCAACACAACCGATTGCCGACAGAGTCGCGGCACTGATGGCGCAAACTGTTGTGGGACAATCTCCCTATCTGACTGCAAAGGGGCTGCATTGCCCTAATCAGCGGTTATTGCCTGATAATTCAACTGTGTTGCGACTCGCAACACTGGACAATATAGTCACAGGCGCGCAGATCATCAAACCGAATGGCGAGAAAAAACTCCTCACCGGCAGCCAGAAAAAAGGTGCGTTTATTCCTTTATCAACGCTGGAAGAGAACCCTGATACCGTCATCATTACCGAAGGTTACGCCACGGCACTCACGGTTAACCAGCTATACGAAGGTGTTGTTCTGGCCGCGCTGGATGAGGGAAATTTATTTCCTACTGCAAAAACCATTCGGGAACGTTGGCCGGACGCAAAAATCATTATTGCAGCAGATAATGACTGGCACACACCGGGCGAGCTGGATAAAGACGGCAAACCCAAAAAGAATGTTGGCAAGATCTCGGCAGAAAAAGCCGCCTACGCAGTGAATGGCTGGGTCACATTGCCACCGGATAATATCAAAGCTGACTGGGACGATTGTCGACAACAACACGGCATTGAAGCAGCAAAACAGGCATTCAGTAACGGGTTATATCAAGCAGGGGAACCAATGAACCATCACACAATAGAAAGCCGCCGTTATGACAATGTCGAAAGCATTTATCCAAAGCGCAAAACAAAGTTACCGCTGTCAGTGGGTTCGGCAGGATTTGATGCGCAGTTAGACTACGTGGTTAAAGGGGTCATGTATTAAATGATTAGATTAGGTATTAAAAATAATGTTCACGTTCAATAAAGGTTCCTATCACTTTATCGTGCATTTCTTCCGATTTTGAATACCCAATGGTTTTTCTATTCAGCCTTTTGATTCGGGTACGATGCGTTAAATTCGTTCTCTCTATACGCTGAGTAAACGCCTTTCCAGTCAAGTGCTCTTCCTCGGGAAGTGGGTCATAAACAACATAGTCATCCGTGCAGTAAAACCGAATAGTAAAGGAAGATAAGAGGGTAAGCAGCTTGTCTAACGTTTTTCGACTGCGATCGCCAAAAACATGAGCCACTATTCGCTTCAGGCGGGGTTCCCAAGCATACCAAAGCCAGCGTTGGTTTTTCTTATTGCCGACAAACGACCATTGCTCGTCGATTTCACAGACAATCTGGATGCCACATTCCGCAAGGGGAAGTGTCGTTACGTTTCGGGGTCTGAGGTTTTTAATGTTTTCATGACGGTGGCGGTGGCGACTTTCAGGATCCGAGCGGTGTCACGAATTCCCCCGTTATTCATCGCGATATCGACAATCTGTTCTTTAACGCCGGGTTTGCAGGCCTGATAGGTATACGCCAACTGAAAGACCTTACAGCAGCTATAACAGCGATAACGAGGATGTCCGCCATTTCCTTTCCCATGTCCTTTGACCTGTTCTGATTTGTGGCAATAACGGCAATAGACATCAACTTTGGCCATACTTCATCCTTAAAAAGCCGGAAGCATATCACAGCAACTAACCATTTAATACATGACCATAATATCAGGGATCTGCAATTTAACTTGTACCCCGAATCCCAGCACGTACTCGACTGGTTTCATATCACGATGCGTCTGACCGTATTGAAACAATATGCCAGAGGGGTATCAAAAAACGCCCCTGAACTTGGTGCAGAATTATTGGACTCTTTAACCAGCACAAAATGGTATCTCTGGCATGGAAATGCGATTAAGGCATTAGAACACCTGGATGATTGTGCGGCAATGTGTGATGAGGACATATTGCATTATGGTAATAATAAATCATTGTTAAAACATATAGATGAAATGTATACCTATATTGAAAATAACAGCATGATGATCCCGAATTACGGTGAAATGTACCGATATGGTGAAGCAATTTCCTCTTCATTTGTTGAATCGACGATCAATGAAGTTATCGCTAAACGGATGGTGAAAAAGCAGCAGATGCAATGGAGCCAGCAAGGTGCACATTACTTACTCCAGACACGCACAGCGGTACTCAATGGTGATTTAAAAACCCAATTTGAGCACTGGTATCCGGGTATAAAATTAGGTGACAAAACGGATCATTATTGGACAGAGGCAGTTGCTGCATAAGTGCCCCACAGATTTTTATGGTCTCGTGGTATGAGTTGGTCAGCAAAGACGGATACGATGTCTGAGACATTTTGGTTTCACTTTCTGCAATCAGCTGGTCACTGAGGCTTTTTAATGTTGTAGTTGTTCCAGAGGTACATCGGCCAACTTTATCAGTACTCCGACAAACGCTCTGGTATAAGAGGTTGGCTATTCGGTTTTTTTATCAACCAATCCAGTAAATTATCCGAAAATCGGGCAGCTCGAAGAGCAAGTTAAGGCACTGGAAAGTAAATAAACTAGATAAAGTCCTCAATAATGCAGAAAAATTAAAGAAAAAATAACTAAGTACGATAAAATATAAAAAGTTTAAATTAGGTCAGAAGGGTTAATTAAATGTACAAAGGAAACATGGAAAAATTAATGATAGAAAGTGGCTTTACACCTAAAGATATTAAATTTCTCGAATCTATAAATAAAAAAAATGGCACTAATCTTATGGATAATATAATTGATCTTGATAAAAGATTTTATAAGTTAATATTCATTGTACCTCTTATTTTTTTTGGGTTCGCTTTCTTATTTTTAATAGCGGATGATGTAAATGTTGTAGGGTTTATTATATCCACAATTATAACAATCCCTCCTATTTTATTTATGCTGTCATTCAGAATGTCTTATAGAGCGTCTATATTTATGAAAAAATATAAACGCAAGGAATAATTATTTACTATTATTTTGAGGGTCATTATAAGAATCATAAGTTGATTTTAATGTGACCCCATCAGCTACTACCTCAAATGTAAGAGCATAACCACTCATTAATTTATAGCTGGTGACATAATCATCTTTTACATAATTAAATAATCGCCAAGAATCAGGTTTTAACACATTTCTAAATGCACCATAACCAGATAAAGCAATATCTACACCTCCATAAACTAAATTTGCGGTCTTTTTATCAGATCCCATAAATAAAAAAGCATGTTCGTATCCTCTTCTTAGATATCCCTTATAATCAGGATCTTTCTTTAATAAGGAATTTAAATTTTCTTCTATATTACTCATACCATTAACTATGAGTGCTGAACCTGCGACATAACCGACTACTGTTTGGCTTGTAGCTGTTACCATAGCCGCGCCAGTAATTATCTGAGCACCTCCGGCAACTATGCCAAATCCCTTCAAAACATACGTAAAAAAATCTAGCTCTTTCTTGATTTCTATGACAGCGTACTTTTCAAGTATATTATTTCTTATAATATTTTCTTGTTGTGATAAATATAGTTTTTCTTTTTTTAGGTCTTGTATTGCCTGCATTTTAGATGCTTTCGTTGATGACTTGCTTAGTATTATGTTTAAATTATTGTCAGTGAATTTTTTTATTTCTGATTTAAAATATGCCTTTATACGAAAGTTATTTAGGAAAATAGAAACACTTAATGCCGATTCTGTTACGCTTCTAGCAGTTAGCATTCCCATTGTAGCAAAGTAATCATTCTCTCTATTTGCATATATATCCATATTTAATAAATCCTGTCATCCCAAATACTATACCCGCTAGTTCCTGCGGTGTGATGCTGCCATGTTATGCTTTTATATTTTAAAGAAATACTTTCCTGCGGCTGAGCATCATTATGAGTTAAAGAATGAGGGCAAATAATATCAATATTACTTATGGTTGCATTTGTCACTTTTATAGTAAAAAAAAGCACAAGGCCACCGCTATTATCTGTTCTATAAATATCAAATATACATTCTAATTCTTCATTATCTGATATTGCCATTCCTAATAATGGAGTTGATTTATCTATAGGTTTTTTTATTGTAATTGGGAAATGATTTACGTTTTGTTCTCTAGATAACGAATGATTTAACTCGTATATGTATATTTTATTTTCATGACCATTTTGACAGAGATTTCCAATGGAGTTTTCTGATGAACATCCTGATGATATTAAACCTTGTTTTTTTCCATTAATTGTTAGATAAATAATGTTAGCCATGTTATTTCCTTTATTGTAAATTAACTTAGAGTGAAAAATACAAGGTAATGAATTATTTTGTCAATAGTACACATTATTTAACAGTATCTAGAATTAACTAATAATAGCCTTTTTTATGTTTTTTTATGCTGTTTCTAATGAATATTTTAAATAAATTAATTTTTTATAATGAAAATTATAATTTAAGTAATTTAAAATTTTTTCAAAAAATGGCGAACTAAATCGCCATTTTTATTTATTTATCTTCTTTGAATTGGAAGTGTAAGGTGACTACTGGGTCATGTATTAAATGGTTAGTTGCTGTGATATGCTTCCGGCTTTTTAAGGATGAAGTATGGCCAAAGTTGATGTCTATTGCCGTTATTGCCACAAATCAGAACAGGTCAAAGGACATGGGAAAGGAAATGGCGGACATCCTCGTTATCGCTGTTATAGCTGCTGTAAGGTCTTTCAGTTGGCGTATACCTATCAGGCCTGCAAACCCGGCGTTAAAGAACAGATTGTCGATATCGCGATGAATAACGGGGGAATTCGTGACACCGCTCGGATCCTGAAAGTCGCCACCGCCACCGTCATGAAAACATTAAAAACCTCAGACCCCGAAACGTAACGACACTTCCCCTTGCGGAATGTGGCATCCAGATTGTCTGTGAAATCGACGAGCAATGGTCGTTTGTCGGCAATAAGAAAAACCAACGCTGGCTTTGGTATGCTTGGGAACCCCGCCTGAAGCGAATAGTGGCTCATGTTTTTGGCGATCGCAGTCGAAAAACGTTAGACAAGCTGCTTACCCTCTTATCTTCCTTTACTATTCGGTTTTACTGCACGGATGACTATGTTGTTTATGACCCACTTCCCGAGGAAGAGCACTTGACTGGAAAGGCGTTTACTCAGCGTATAGAGAGAACGAATTTAACGCATCGTACCCGAATCAAAAGGCTGAATAGAAAAACCATTGGGTATTCAAAATCGGAAGAAATGCACGATAAAGTGATAGGAACCTTTATTGAACGTGAACATTATTTTTAATACCTAATCTAATCATTTAATACATGACCGCTCAAAGGCGGTATTCCGTCACATGATACTTTCCGGCGCTGTTTCAGTTTATTAAATCCCCGCCTCTTTGAACGCCATTTTTATCAGTGGGTTTCTCATGATGTTTCTTCAGAAAAGCGGGCGATCATTGCGATTGATGGTAAAAGTTTACGCCATTCGTTTGACAAGAAAATTGAACAAAGCCCATTACATGTGGTAAGTGCATTCTCCGTTGAGAAAGGGCTTAGCTTATGTCAGTGTGCTGTAGACGGAAAATCAAACGAAATTAAGGCCATCCCCACATTATTATCGATGCTTTCCTTGAAAGGCCATCTCGTGACGCTTGATGCGATGGGCTGTCAACGCACGATTGCCCAGCAATTACGCGAGAGCGGAGCCGATTATATTTTGTCCCTTAAAGGCAATCAGGGAAAAACCTTTTCGGAAGCGGTTAACTATTTTCAACAACAACAGGCAACACAAAAACCTTATCTGAAACCTGACCATGATGAATTTGAAGATAGCCATGGGCGTACCGTCAGACGACGCGGATGGGTTCTACCGCTGACACCAGAAACAAAACACTTAGGCTCCTGGCCAGATATTCAGGCTCTTCTGGTCACAGAAACAATACGGCAAGAACAATATTCTGAAACAGTCACCTCTTATTTTCGTTATTATTTAAGTAGTTGTCAGGATGCTCCTGCCTTTCAGTTAGCAGCCATTCGGAAACATTGGGCTATTGAAAATAGCTTACACTGGGTACTGGATGTCACTTTTCGGGAAGATGATTCACGGATGAGAGAGCAGATCGCCACAAGAATATTTGCCCAATTACGTAAAATGGCGCTCAATATCGTCAAACGGGATACCAACAGTAAGTTGAGTTTGAGTGCCCGAAGGAAATCAGCCGGGTGGGATAATGGCTACATGGAAGCCCTGTTATTTAATCAATTTTAGCCTACCAAAATTTCATGCGTAACCCCTGGCAGGATATCAGCGGGATTGCCCTGACTGTGTCACTGAATTATGGGATGGTTTGGAGGTGGAGACACAAAACGAAGAAACCGGGAAGTGTGCTCAAAGAGCAATTCTGACAATCACCTGACTTGACATCAGAATCAATTACTGAAATCATTACTTTCAACGCAAAAGGTGAGCACAAACTGTGTTCACCTGACTTCGTATAGAGTGGCTGTTTTTAGTTTATTAACTTACGCAAAGTAATAGATTATATTCATTAACATTTGCTTAACAGCACTTATTTCTGACTCACGTGTTAAGTTATTGATATCACTTCAACAAACGAGTTTTAAAATTGGTGCCCGGACTCGGAATCGAACCAAGGACACGGGGATTTTCAATCCCCTGCTCTACCGACTGAGCTATCCGGGCTAACGGGGCGCATTAAACCGTATTCAGATAATTCCGTCAACGACTTTCTGTATAATTTTATCTTTATGCTTTCAAATTGTTCAAGTGGTTATAAATTTAAACAATAATGGAGAGGATAGTGCCTCTCCATTCATTGATATTGATGATCAGCTATCGACGATAGCCTTTCTGGGTATTATTCACTTTCATCAAATAACGGCGCGACTCAGAAGCTGGATGCTTATTGGTCAGCGTTTCATAAACATCACCAGGTGCCATGGTATTGATGATTTGTGCCGCTTTTTTCTTATCACTGGAGAACACTCTCAGTACACTGCCAGCGCCGCCATTGTAGGCGGTAATAACGGCATATCGACGTGAGGTTGCGTTGTTGATTTCCCCTAAATAGATATTCTGCAAGATCGATAGATATGCGGTACCTGCATCAATGTTATTTTCAGGATCGAAGAGATAACTGCGGCTAGGCTGGCCGGATTTCCCTTGCATTTTGAAGACATCCCGCCCAGCGGTATGCTGCATGACCTGCATTAATCCCAGTGCATCAGAACGACTGACAGCATAAGGGTTAAAGCTGGATTCATTTTGCATAATGGCAAGGATCAGGGATTCATCAACGCCATATTTGATGGCGGCTTTGCGAACCATCGGTAAGTATTTATGTGCCCGTTTATCTAAATGATTAGGAACCAATTGAATGGTGACGGTCCAAATCATATGTAGCCCTGATTGGCGTTTTTGTAATTTATTCTGGAGAAGATAATTTGCAAAATGACGTGCACGCCACTCCCAACGGATTGCCTCACCTGCATTATCCAAAACCTGCCCATAAAGAAATGGCTCTTTGCTTATCTGAATGTCATTGATGTCAGAATAAAGATCAACAGAGCCAGGATCGTCGCCCATCAGCAAGGTGGTAATAATCGCCTTACGTAAATGTTCAGAGGGTTCAATAGGCGATAGAGTTTCAATTGTGATGGTTCCCGCATCAAAATTGATATGGCTACGAGTTTGGTATTGATCTGTGTATTTTACGTAATCTTTAGGGCCTGCGATTAAAACTTCTTGTAAGCCCCAGATATTTTCAATGTTATGGGCAAATTGCCCCATTAAGATATCAAAACCATTCGTATCTTTTACGTATGCTTCATTGTATTCAATATCTTTTTTGCTAGAGCAGGAAATCAGGAGTGGAGTGAGAAGAATCAGAGCCAGCAGTCTTTTCATTTTACAATGCCGTCAGGTATTGGGATGTCATCAGTGTTAGAGCCCGATAAAGAGGCTCTTGTTTTATATTAATGCATAATAATATTATTAACTTACCTCATTAATTGGGTGATTTTTATTTGTTGTGTCACCCAATGACAGGCGTTATAAGATTATTTTTCCGGCGGTGTATAACCGTCGATTTTAATATCATGACCTTCAAACAAAAACTTCACCATTTCTTGTTCGAGTAGTTTGCGATGTTCTGGGTTTATAGTGTTCAATTTTTTTTCATTGATCAGCATGGTTTGTTTACTCATCCATTGCTGCCACGCCTCTTTAGAAATCTCATTGAAAATGCGCTTGCCCAGTTCTCCTGGATAGAGCTGAAAATCTTGGCCTTCGGCTTCTCGTTGCAAAAAAGTACAAAAAATAGTTCTGCTCATAATAAATCCTCAAAATAATAGGGCAAAGTTTATCCCAGCTGCTGCAAAAGATATTCAACGGGAGCTGCCAATCCAATAGTTGCTGGCTGGCGTAAGTTATACCAAAGTCCCTTGCTTTCATCCATGCAGGAATCAAAAGATAAAATATCGATTTTAATCGGTACAATATCGAGATGAAAATGGCTGAATGTATGACGAAATGCGATCAGTTGATCAGGTTTGCTGTGAGAAATACCGGAGTCTTTCAACCATTGTTCCAGTGAAGTCTGATCCGTGAATTGAGGAAATGCAAATAATCCTCCCCAAATGCCTGAAAGTGGACGTTGCTCCAACCAAACTGTGTCGCCATACTGCATCAATAAAAAATAGGCCGTTTTCTCAGGGATGATTTGTTTTGGCTTTTTCCCTGGATAGCTTGCCCAACTATGATTGGCGTAGGAGATACAGCCTGTATTGAGTGGGCAGATTTCACATTTAGGTTTGCTGCGGGTGCAGACCATCGCGCCCAAATCCATCATCGCCTGATTAAAATACTCGACGCCCTGTTTCGGGGTAACACGGGTACTGATATCCCATAACTGGTTTTCTACTTCTTTTTTCCCCGGCCAGCCAGCAATGGCGTAGCAGCGAGCCAGAACGCGCTTCACGTTGCCATCGAGAATCGGGAAGTGCTTTCCCTGAGACAGTGAAAGAATGGCACCTGCGGTAGAGCGACCAACGCCGGGCAGGGCAATAACATCACTAAAGGTAGTCGGGAATTGACCATTGTGTATAGCAACAATCTGCTGAGCCGCTTTGTGCAGGTTACGGGCACGAGCGTAATAACCCAGCCCCGTCCATAAATGCAAAACCTCATCCAATGGTGCGGCGGCCAGTGAGGCAACATTGGGAAAACGTGAAATAAAATTCTGGAAATAGGGAATGACAGTCGCGACCTGTGTTTGTTGCAGCATCACCTCTGAAAGCCAGACGTGATAGGACGTTTTTTCCAGCTGCCATGGCAGGGTCTTGCGACCATAGCGGTGATACCATTCAAGTACCGCCTGTGAAAATTGCTCGGCTTCCATCATTAGAATAATTGTCTTTATAGATGATCATTGTTTCGTGAACAGGATTGCAACATAGTGTAACCTCAGTGTAAACCCGAACTTTGTTTCGAAGCGCTACGCAAATCAGCATTAAAGTTGTGCTTATGGACACTGAACTTGATAAAATCAGCCACCTTTGCATAATTGCGCTCTCTTTAGGCAACCCTGTGGTACATAACGTCCCAGACGCCTGAGCAAATGCCTTTAAAACTGATAAAAAGTACCATGATAAATAACGTAATTTCACCGGAATATGATGAAAATGGCAGGGCTTTGCGCCGTGTCCGCAGTTTTGTGCGTCGGCAGGGTCGGTTAACGAGTCGTCAGCAGCAAGCACTTGATGATATGTGGCCAAAGATGGGCATGGATTATCAGCCAGAACTGTTCGATATGGGCGAACTCTTTGGTCGTGAAGCGCCTGTTGTACTGGAGATTGGTTTCGGAATGGGAGCATCTCTGGTGATGATGGCAGGCCAGAATCCAGAGAAAAACTTTTTTGGGATTGAAGTTCATGTGCCGGGAGTAGGTGCATGTCTGGCTTCCGCAGAAGATGAAAATCTCAGTAATCTGCGTGTAATGTGTCATGATGCCATTGAAGTTTTGGAAAATATGCTGCCGGAACAGAGTCTGGAAATGGTGCAGCTTTTCTTCCCTGATCCGTGGCATAAAGCCCGTCATAACAAACGTCGGATTGTACAGCCTGAGTTTGCTCAACTTATCAGAAGTAAGCTGAAAATCGGTGGTGTCTTCCATATGGCAACCGACTGGCAGCCGTATGCTGAACATATGCTGAAAGTAATGAGCGGGGCAGAAGGGTATTGCAACGTGTCGGAAAATAGTGATTATGTACCACGTCCTGATTCACGTCCGGTTACGAAATTTGAGATGCGCGGTCAGCGTTTGGGGCATGGCGTATGGGATCTAATGTTTAAGAGGGTAAAATAATGGCTAAAAACCGTAGTCGTCGTCTGCGTAAAAAATTGCATATTGATGAATTTCAGGAACTGGGTTTTTCCGTAAAGTGGAATTTCCCGGCCAATACACCAGTTGATATCGTTGACAACACAGTTGATGCCTTTATTGAAGAGCTGGTTGAACCAAACGGTCTGGCGCTGGATGCCAGCGGCTATTTACAGTGGGAAGGTTTGCTCTGCCTACAGAAAATCGGCAAATGTACCGAAGAACACCGTCAGTTGGTGGAGAAATGGCTGAAAGATCGCGGTATGGAAGACGTTGCCATCTCAGAATTGTTTGATGTGTGGTGGGATTGATACGCTATTGCATAAAAATAGTGTTTTATACAGAAATAACGTTGTATACAAGGGCTCCTTTGGGGCCCTTGTTTGTCTGGAGAAAAAGTGGTGAAGGTAAGGTTCTCTAATTCGTTATTGGCAGATATCTTAGATGAAGTACGCCCTTTGATTGGCCAAGGAAAAGTGGCAGGTTACATACCTGCTTTGGCAGAAGTTGCGGTAAATAATCTGGCGATGGCCATCTGTACGGTTGATGGGCAGGTTTTTAGAGCGGGAGATGCGGAAAAGCGCTTTTCCATACAATCCATTTCCAAAGTATTGAGCCTGACACTGGCGATGACGCGCTATCAAGAGCAGGATATCTGGCAGCGAGTGGGTACGGAACCTTCGGGACAGCCGTTTAATTCATTAGTACAGTTGGAACTGGAAAAAGGTATTCCCCGTAATCCCTTTATTAATGCAGGTGCATTGGTTATCTGTGACATGTTGCAATCAAGGTTAAGTGCGCCTAAACATAGAATGCTGGAGTTCGTTCGTAGCCTCACCGGGCAAAAATACATTTGCTATGATGATATCGTTGCCCGTTCAGAAATGGAGCATTCCAGTCGCAATGCTGCAATTGCTTATTTGATGAAATCGTTCGGTAATTTTGAGAATGATGTGCTCACGGTTCTACAAACTTATTTCCACTATTGTGCCTTGAAAATGAATTGTGTTGAACTGGCTCAGTGTTTTATCTACTTAGCGAATCAAGGCCGTATGATAGGTTCCGGACAACAAATTTTAAGTCTTCGGCAAACCAGACAGATTAATGCGCTGATGTTGACGTGTGGTATGTATGATGGTTCTGGAGAGTTTGCTTTCAGGATCGGAATGCCTGGGAAATCCGGTGTTGGCGGAGGAATAGTCTGTGTTGTGCCAGGGGAATTCACGGTTGCTGTATGGTCTCCTGAACTGAATAGCTCCGGTAACTCACTGGCGGGTTGTGCGGCATTGGAAAAATTGGCTGAGCGTATCGGGCGCTCTATTTTTTAGTTCAAACCTTAGTAAATAACAGCCTAACCCCTTGTATCTGTGGGCAGGGTGTCGTCAGGCAAAACAAATCAGGAGAACGTATGTTACGCAGAATCGCGATTGCTGCATCGTTATTATTTGTCGCTCAGGTACAGGCAGATTCTGACTGTCAGGCGACAATTCAGGATGACATTATTGTCACGTCAAAGTCAGTCCAGATTGTTGGAGCCAGTGGGAATCTGAGAATTTTGCCAGATGGTTCTATGCTCCGTAACGGTAAAGCACTGTCATTGAATTCAGAACAGCGTGGTAAGGCTCAGCGATATCAGCAGGCTATTCGGCAGGATCTACCGTGGGTTAAGAAAGAAACACTGAGCCATCTGACAAGTGCCCGTCAAGCGCTGGATAAAGTTGTCGTCAATACAATGGGAAAGGAGAGTAATATCCGTAACCGTTTATCCCAATTGGAATCTGGCCTCAATAAGCAAATTGACAAAGTACTTGAAACTCGTTCTGATGGCATTGCATTCAACTCTCAGGCCATTAAGAAGGTGGAATCCGAAGGGCAGAATCTTATTCAGCAGAGTCTTGGTGGTATTTTGCAGGATAGCATTAATGAAGTGAGCCGTAAGAAAAGTGAGCAGAATGGTGATGGCAAACAGATGTTGATGTCTTTTCTCGGTGGATTAGGCGGGATGCAAAATGGTTTTGATGCAGAATGGAAAAAACAGGAACAAGAGCTGGATCGCTTTAAGGGTGAAGTTTGCAGTAAAGCCAACCAATTGGAACAACTACGCACCAGTCTCATGAACTCCATTAAGTGAATCACAATATATCACTAAAAATAAGAATCAATATGAAATTGATTCTTATTTAATTGACATAGTAATGTTGCCACTTAGAATGCGAGTCACTTATTACTAATATGCGTAATTCAGGTGTAACAATGAAAAAAATCCTGCCAGTTGTTTTAGCTTCGCTGCTTTCTGTCACTAGTTATTCTGCATTCAGTCAGCCATCAGTGTTATTTACTCCTAATTCCGTGATAGTACAATCTGGTGATTTCGTCACAGTAAAACATTTTTCCGGTGAAACACAGGTTAAAAAGAACCCTGAACGGATCGTCCTGTTTGATTTTGGGATTTACGATTCACTGGTAAAGCTGGGTTTATCTGATCGCGTTATCGCATTACCTGTCGGCAATGCCCCTGAATATGTGCGTGGTAATATGTCAGCAAATATGCAGAATGCAGGGGGAATGAAAGAACCGGATTTAGAAAAATTGGCTGGCATGAAACCGGATCTGATTGTGATTACCGGGCGTCAGGGTAATTTCTATCCATCTCTGTCAAAAATTGCCCCAACAGTGAATTTAGATACTGACAGTAAAAATTATTTGTCGTCAGTTGAAAGTAACTTAAAGTTATTAGGTGAACTATTTAACAAGCAGAATGCAGTTAAGACCCAGATTGAAGATCTGGAAAAAACGATTGCCACAGCGCAGGAGAAAGCTAAATATTCAAATAGTAAGGTATTGGTTCTTTTACATAACGCAGGTACTTTATATCCGAATAACCAAGCCATTGTCTATGATGTGGTGAAAACTCAGCGCGCTGAATTACCGCTTCCAACCGATAAAGAAAAATCCCGTGCGGTAACAGCAGAAATGATTGCTAAAGCAAATCCTGATGCTATTTTTATCATCGACCGCAGCAAAGCGATTGGTGCAGGAGAATTGACAAAAAATCAGTTTGAAAATGATCAGGTGAAATCAACCAATGCCTATAAAAATGGTAAGATTGTTTATCTGCAATCTGATCTATGGTATTTGTCTGGCGGTGGGCTGGATAGTTTGACACAGCAAGTGAATGCGGTTGCTGATGTATTGTAATTCCATAATTTAATGATTCGTTATTAAATCATCCCCAAGAAATCAATACTAAATTCTAATGAGTTGGTTGGTATTAATACTGATATTATTACCATCAAAAATAAACGTGATTTAAAGCAATTCTTGCAAGCAAGGCATTCGCCAATAAAGGCTGCACCTGATATTTTCAGGTGCAGTTTATCCTTTAAAGAAACAGCTCTAACAGTGAATTCAGGAATAACTTGCCGTGTTTGGTGATCTGCCAATGCGTCGCGTTTTCAGTGATATAACCTTTAGCCAGTGCTTCATCAAGTTGTGGACGAATGGCACTTTCCGGTAATCCGGTAAAATCACTGAAATCGTGTCGTGGCATAGCTTCCAGCAAGCGAAAACGGTTCATGAAAAATTCAAATGGACGATCTTCATTATCCAATTGATTTTGTTGATCTAAATAACGTCCCTGCATATAACCGCGCGGGTGCTTGGTTTTGACTGTACGGAGAATACGGCCATCTTCAAACGAAATTTTTCCATGTGCGCCGCAGCCAATACCTAAGTAATCACCAAAACGCCAGTAATTGAGATTATGCTGACATTGGTAACCCGCTTTGGCATAGGCCGAAGTTTCATATTGCTGATAGCCCGCAGCTGTCAATAATTGATGCCCTTGGGAGAAGATATCCCATAGCGCATCATCGTCCGGTAGAACGGGCGGGCGGGAACCAAAGCTGGTATTAGGTTCAATCGTCAATTGATACCAAGACAGATGTGGCGGAGAAAGTTCAATCGCCTGACGTAAATCATCCAATGCTTCATTCAGTGTTTGGTTGGGCAACCCGTGCATTAAATCCAGATTGAAACTGCGTAAACCAAGGTCGGCAGCCAAATGTGCTGCCCGTTTTGCTTCGTCTGGGCCATGGATGCGCCCTAGACGAATCAACTTATCTGAACCAAAGCTCTGTACGCCGATGGAAATTCGATTGACACCTGCTTTCTGGTAAGCGCTGAAACGGCCAGCTTCAACAGTTCCCGGATTGGCTTCCATCGTGATTTCTGCCTGCGAAGAGAGTGGCAGTGACGCCCGTACTCCGTCAAGCAGGCGTTGCATACCCTCAGCGCTGAGCAGGCTGGGGGTTCCGCCGCCGATAAAAATTGTCGATACTTCACGATCTTCAATCATCGGCAAGTCAGCACGTAAGTCTGCCAGCAGGTGCTCAACATATTCCTGATGTGGTACATCTCCCTTTAACGCGTGTGAATTGAAATCACAGTAAGGGCACTTTTGTACACACCAGGGAATATGGATATAAAGACTTAGTGGCGGTAATTTAAGCATTAAGCATGGCTTCCAACAGCATTTTCAACGCTTGTCCACGATGTGAAACTGCACTTTTTTGTTCGTGACTCAGCTCTGCTGCCGTACAGCCAAATTCTGGCACATAAAAAATCGGGTCATAACCAAAACCGCCATTGCCAGCGGGTTCATGGGTAATGATGCCAGACCAGCGACCGTGGAAAATCAGTGGAGTCGGATCTTCTGCATGGCGTAGATAGACCAGTACACAATTGAATTGTGCCTGGCGCTTTTCATCAGGAATATCACGCATCGCTTCCAGCAGCTTTTCCAGATTATCCCGATCGGAAGCATCAATACCTGCGTAGCGGGCAGAATAGATGCCCGGTGCGCCGCCTAAGGCATTGACTGATAGCCCTGAATCATCTGCTATTGCGGGTAACCCCGTTATTGCTGCTGCATGGCGCGCTTTGATGATGGCATTTTCAATGAAAGTCAGACCTGTTTCATCGGCTGAATCAACACCCAGCTCGGTTTGAGCCACGATATCTAAGCCAAAGTCAGTCAGTAAATCAGCCAACTCACGAACTTTGCCAGCATTGCCTGTGGCGAGAACAATTTTTTGCATTGCTTTTATCCAATTAATTTATTTATCTAATCAACCGCTTATCATTGAAATTAACCACGTCATGACATTGTAACGTAGGACATTCAGCGCGTAGAGAACTAACATGACAATCATGGCAGAAAAATCAATGCCACCCATGGCAGGAATGATACGACGGATAGGTGCCATCAATGGCTCAGTCAATTGAATCAAAACGTAGTCAACCGGATTGCGTCCTTGACTGATCCAACTTAATAATGCACGGGCAATGACGAGCCAGAATATGAGTTTTCCGGCTGCGGTAAGCAGTTCAATCATTCCGACTAGGAACAAAATCGCGAGAGGTATCACAAATTGTCCCGTTGCGAGCCATGCAGGTATCAGCATCTTAAGAAGAACGATTAGATAGGCAAACACTATGGATGCTGTATCGATAGGACCAATGGCGGGAATGACCTTGCGTAATGGGCGTACCACAGGTTGGGTGATTTTAACGATAAATTGTGCGAATGGATTATAAAAATCACAACGTACCCATTGCATCCAGACTCGAAGCAGTAAAACCGCAATATATAAATCTAGAACGGTAAGAAAGATAAAGTTTAAGAATTGCATGTAGCAGCCCTGATTAAATGACACTTGATTGAATTAAAATAGTTTTTCCATTTCCTGCGCTCGGCGGATTGCTGCCTGCATGGCGCTGGATACGATCTCAGGTAGATGGCCTTCATAAAAAATGCGCAGAGCTTCGGCAGTTGTACCGCCTTTAGATGTTACCTGCTCGCGCAGAATAGCAAAAGGAAGATCTGCCTGTGACTCAGCAAGTTTAGCCGAACCTGTAGCCGCTTGCAGGACAAGTTCTCTGGCAGTTTGGCTATCGAATCCCAGACGTTCAGCTTCTTGCTGCATGGATTCCATAAACAGGAAAAAGTAAGCCGGCGCACTGCCTGCGACGGCAATAATATTGTTGATGCCATTCTCATCATTGACCCAGCAGACTTTACCAACACCGCACATCAGTGATTCGGTAAACTGGCGATCAGGCTGAGTGACGTACTCAGGCGCAAATAGGCCACTGATCCCTTGCCCCACAAGTGCGGGCGTATTTGGCATGATGCGGATGATATTGAGGTTATCTTGCAACAGCGTGTAAAAACGGGCAACTGGAATACCTGCGGCAATAGAGAGTACCAGTTTATGACTGAAATCTATTTGTGAACGCAGTGAATCACAAACTTCTTCCATCATTTGAGGTTTTACTGCCAGAACAATGACATCGGCTTCCTGGGCATAACGAATGTTATCGTTTTCGCTGTTGATGCCATACTCTTTTGCCAGAACGTCACGACGGGTTGTATTTGGGGAGCAGACCGTGATGAATTCAGCAGGATAACCTGTTCTGACCAGCCCGGCGATAATGGCATGAGCCATATTTCCAGCGCCAATAAAGGTGATTTTACGATTTTTCATTAAATAGTCCCGCATATTAATCAGTTGATTTTGGCCAGTTAATTTAGGGTTGAGTATTGTACTGACGGGCACCGAAAATTGCCGTTCCAATGCGCACCAGTGTAGAGCCGCAGGAGATAGCAGCTTCCATATCATCCGTCATGCCCATTGAAAGTGTATCAACTCGTGGATATTGCGTTTTCAATTCAATAAATGCTTGTTCCATTTGGTGAAATATCGCCATCTGACGTTCAAAATCGCTTTCTGGTGCAGGGATCGCCATCAGCCCACGTAATACCAGATTGGGTAGCGCATTTATGGTCTTTGCCAGTTCCGGCAGTGCTGTCAGAATAATGCCCGATTTGCTGTCTTCACCACTGATATTAATTTGAATCAGGATATTAAGTGGCGCCATGTTTTCAGGGCGTTGCTCACTTAAGCGTTGAGCTATTTTCAATCGGTCTATGGTATGGCACCAGTCAAAATGTTCTGCCACCAAGCGACTTTTATTGGACTGCAAAGGGCCGATAAAGTGCCATACCAAATCATTATGATTAGCAAAGTGTTGAACTTTCTCAACCCCTTCTCGAACGTAGTTTTCACCAAATTCCCGCTGACCAGTCTCTATGGCTTTTGCGATAGCGTCCGCAGGTTTGGTTTTACTGACTGCAAGCAGCGTAATTTCTTGTGGATAGCGTCCGCACTTTTGAGCTGTAAGGGCTATGCGGTTCCTGACATCGTGAAGATTTTGTTCGATATTGTTCATAAGTGACTCAGGAGATTAAAAATGAATATGGAAAAATTGGTGGCTCTTAGTGTAAAGCATAATGCTTCTGATCTGCATCTTTGTGTCGGGAAAGTTCCGGTTTTGCGCATCAATGGTGTGCTGTACCCACAGATGCAACTGGCAGAAATGCAGGGTGATACCCTCATTGCATGGAGTAGGAAAATATTGACCGAAGAACAACAGCAGCAGTTACAGGAATACGGTCATGTTGATTTTGTGGTGGAAATGCCAGATAAGCAGCGGTTCAGGGGGAATCTGTTTTACCAACAGTGTCATGTTTCATTGGTATTGAGGTTAATCGCGGATAAATGTCCTACTCTGGAACAATTATATGCACCGGACATTATCCAACGTCTGATTTTGCAGGAGCAAAGCGGGTTGGTATTAGTAACAGGCGCAACGGGAAGCGGTAAATCTACTACTTTGTCGGCGATAATCAATGCGTTCAATAATCATGGCAACAAACATATCATTACGTTGGAAGACCCAATAGAATTCGTTCATCAAAGCCGAAATTGCCTGATACAGCAAAGACAAATCAGCAGGGATGTGCCGGATTATCAAACGGCTTTGAAAGGTGCATTACGGCAAGATCCTGATGTGATTTTGCTGGGAGAATTGCGTGACAAAGAGACGATCCGCTTGGCATTGACAGCGGCTGAAACAGGACATCTGGTTCTGTCAACATTACATACCCGTGGGGCAATTCAAGCACTAGATCGTTTGGTTGATGTTTTCAGTGCAGAAGAAAAGGGCTGGATATGCAGCCAACTGGCAGGAAGTTTAAAAGCAGTTATTTCTCAACAACTGCTTCCTGCCAGAGAAGGGGGAAGAGTAGCCATTTATGAAGTTCTGGTCGTCAACCAAGCGGTCAGCCATTTGATCAGGGAAGGAAAAAATCATCAAATCGCGACATTAATGCAGACAGGAGCTGCCTACGGTATGCAAACTCATGAGCAAAGCCGACAACAACGTGAGTTGTTGGGATTGCTGGCTGTTGTTCCACAATGACACCCACATTTCATTGTGAGTACTATTATTGTGAATATTGTTGCTCAAACCAGCTTTCCAGAATGACGACAGCAGAAACAGAATCGACTTTGCCTTTATCCAGAGCCTTATAACCACCGTGATCGAACAGGTGAGAGCGTGCTTCTATGGTGGTCAATCGCTCATCGTGCAGTTCAACCTGAACGCCAAAACGCCCGTGTAGCCGATTGGCAAATTTACGCGCCTGAGCGGTAACGAGTTGTTCTGTGCCATCCATATTTAGTGGTAATCCGACAATGATCAAATCGGGTTGCCACTCTTTGAGAAGTTTTTCAATGAGTTCCCAACTGGGAGAACCCTCTTTAGCTTTGAAAGCACTCAATGCTCTGGCTGTACCGGTTATCTCTTGTCCGATAGCTGTACCAATGCTGTGAGTACCGAAATCGAATGCGATTATTGTACGGTTTTTCATCAGGCATGCCCTGCTTGTGGTGCGAGGTTGTAAATATTGATCCCGAGCAGTGAAGCCGCTTCATGCCAGCGATCAGCAACGGGGGTCTCGAAAATGATAGAGGATTCTGCACTGACGGTCAGCCAGCTATTTTCCATGATTTCTTGTTCTAACTGGCCTTTTTCCCAGCTTGAATACCCCAGGGTCATTAAAACATTTTCGGGCTGGCGTGTTGTACCTAATGCTTCCAGCACGTCTTTGGACGTGGTTATCATCGTTTCATCAGAGATCTGGATACTTGAACTGAACCCGGATTGCGGAGTGTGCAAGATAAAGCCATGTTCTTCAGACAGTGGGCCACCTGCCATCACAGGTTTATCTAAATTGATGCTGTCGTCTCTGCCTTCGGGAGTGATATCCAATTTTTCTAGGATGCTTTGGATAGAAATTTGGGCTATAGGTTTATTGATAACTAACCCCATTGCCCCGTTTTGATCGTGTTCGCAGATATAAACTACCGAACGGTTGAAATAAGGATCAGAGAGCGAAGGCATGGCAATAAGAAAATGGTGCTGTAGGTTCATGTGTTTTCTGATAGTTATTTTGGCAATGTTAGCGTGATTTGGCTCACAGTATGTGAGCCAACATTATAAATGGCAAATGCTGTCCAGCCTGTTATGCAGGCTGTTTTTCCAATCGTTTTTCGATGGCATCCATCAGCATACCAGTAATAGAAATTGCTGGGAATGCAGCTTCTATTTCACGTACACAGGTTGGGCTGGTGACGTTGATTTCAGTCAAACGATCGCCAATGATGTCAAGCCCGACAAAGATTAACCCTTTCTCTTTCAAAACTGGTGCAACAGCACGGGCAATTGCCCAGTCACTTTCTGACAGAGGGCGGGCTTCTCCGCGTCCACCTGCCGCAAGGTTACCACGGGTCTCGCCCTGTGCAGGGATGCGTGCAAGGCAATAGGGTACAGGCTCGCCATCAACAACCAGAACACGTTTATCCCCGTCCTTAATGGCCGGCAAGAAATTTTGCGCCATACAATAACGGCTGCCATGTTCGGTCAGCGTTTCAATAATGACACCGATATTCGGGTCATCTTGTTTTAAACGGAAGATAGACGCGCCTCCCATACCGTCCAGTGGCTTAAAGATAACATCGCCATGTTTTTGATGGAACTCACGTAAGGTTTTTGCATTGCGAGTCACCAGTGTATCTGGTGTCAACTCTGGGAACCAGGCTGTGAACAGTTTTTCGTTGCAGTCGCGCAGACTCTGTGGCTTGTTGACGATCAAACTGCCTTTGTCTTCTGCCCTTTCCAGAATATAAGTAGCATAGATGTACTCTGTATCAAAAGGAGGATCTTTGCGCATCAGAATCACATGCAAGTTATCGAGAGCAATCTCTTGCTCGCTGCCGAACTGATACCATTGCTGTAGGTTTTCTTCGACCGTGAGCAGACGGGTACGGGCGCGGGCTTCCCCTTGATGTAGATAGAGATCATTCATCTCCATGTAATGGATTTCCCACCCACGTTTCTGCGCTTCCAGCAACATGGCAAAACTTGTGTCTTTCTTGATTTTGATGGATGAAATTGGATCCATCACTATGCCGAGCTTGATCATTCTTTCTCCTTAACCCAGATCACCGAAACGAACTTGCAATGCCGTAATTGCGGTGAGTGCCGTAGTTTCTGTCCTCAAAACGCGAGGGCCTAACAGAATATCAGTAAATTGGTGATTTGCCGTCATTTCGATCTCTTCAGCGGATAATCCCCCTTCAGGGCCGATTAACAGGCGTATTTTTTCGACTGGCAGTGGCAGTGTGTTGATACTTTGGCTGGCACGAGGATGCAGATTTAATTTTAGGCTACCATCGTTTTCCGCGCACCATGCTTCAAGTGACATGACCGGGCGGATTTCTGGAATACAGTTACGTCCACATTGCTCACAGGCAGAGATAACAATTTTTTTCCATTGCTGTAATTTTTTCTCTAGCCTTTCCGCATCCAGCTTTACACCACAGCGTTCAGAAAGTAGTGGAGTAATGGTATTGACACCCAATTCAACCGATTTTTGAATTGTGAATTCCATCTTTTCACCACGGGACATTACTTGCCCCAGATGCAGGTTTAGTGGTGATTCATGATCGGACAGTTTGCCATCGGTAATACGTACTTTGATTGTCTTTTTACTGGCTTCAATAAGTTCTGCATCGAAAACCTGATTGCTGCCATCAAATAACTGTAATGGCTGTCCATTACTCATTCTAAGTACCCGGCCAACATGGTTGGCAGCCTCATCACTCAGATAGATTTCCGTCTCTACGGAGAGCCGTTCAGGGTGATAGATGCGGGGAATTCGCATATTTCTTCTTTCCTTCTTTTGTCCGGATGTTTCCGGTATGGCGCAATAGCCATATCACAAAGTTGATTCATCGCCATGATAAATGAGCGCTGATTGCGTGATCAAGCTATCTCTTAAACCATAGAAAGCACGATATGCACTTGCGAGCCGGCTCGCATATTTATTTCATAATGACTGTTTTAATTGATTTTTTATTGCTAATCCTTTTAGTGATAAATTAATATCCCTCGTGTTCTGATTACGGTCAGAAAAAATAGATAAGGAATATAATGACAGGGATGTTATTCATGAGTGCCATGTTGAATGTTTTCATGGATGATAATAAAGGATGGTTTGACCAATATGGATAGTATAATGATTATGGTTTTCTGTAGTGTATTAATTTTTTTATCAATCATTGATATTAAAACTTATCAATTACCAGATGTTATCACTCAGCCTTTATTATGGGTTGGCCTTATTTTTAATAGCAGTGAGAATTTAGTATCGATCAAGAGTGCGATATATGGTGTTATATCAGGGTATCTATTTTTATGGTTATTAAATAAGTTCTGTCGATATATATTAAAGAAAGAGGGAATAGGATATGGTGATCTGAAATTAACGGCTGCTATTGGTGCGTGGCTGGGTATGGAAATGATCCCCGTATTGATGTTGCTGTCTTCAATATCTGGACTGTTCGGATTTATGATAGTTTGGTTTAAAAGAAAAACATATCCTGATTTTATTGCATTTGGGCCTTATATTTGTTTGTCTGCGATAGTGTTGATGGGGCTTAGAGTCAGTAATATCGATATCATGGGGATTTAATCGAGAGCAACTTGCAGGTTTTGTGTAAAACGTTCATTCTCTCACTTTATTTATTGGAAAAGAGAATTTCTATTATGGTATTAAAGATTACGGCACTACTGGAAAATCAGGTTTTTGCGCCCTACAAAACGGCGTTGACCGGTAAACCCGGACTGAGTTTACTGATTCAGAATCAAGATACCACAATCCTGTTTGACACAGGGCCAGATGGCAGCTTTATTGATAACGCAAAGAAATTAAATATCGACTTATCTGTGGTCTCAACGGTTGTGATATCACACGGTCATTTTGATCATTGCGGTGGGCTACCTTTTTTTTCTACTGATGCCAAAGTTATTTGCCATCCTGATGTTAAAAATGAAAGATATTATGGTTGGGTGATCACCGACAACAAAGCACTTACATTCAAAAAACTATCCAAGCAAGTTGATTACGGAAAATTTGATACTTTTTTCTCAAAGGATGAAACTCATATTAATGATAGTTTCGTCTATTCAGGAGAGATTAAAAAAGAAGAAAACAAATGCTATGGCGTTATTGTTGGAGAAAAAGTCGAAGGAAAATATTCTCCTGATTTTGTTAAAGATGAAGGTGTTTTAATTTATAAATCTAGACATGGGTTAATTATTTTTATAGGGTGTGGGCATCGTGGTGTTATTGAAATTATAAAATTTTGTAAGAAGATAACGGGTATTGATCAAGTTTATGCAGTTATTGGGGGGCTACATTTACGTTATGCTTCACCGTTTAAACTATTGCCTATCAGAAAATACATCAAAAAAGAAAATATACGGCATGTTTATGCTTGCCACTGTAGTGGTATGTGGGGGAGGTTATGGTTACCTAATGCTAAAAGTCTTTCTACTGGGCAGTCAATTGAGATTGATTAATGTTCTTCTATTTTTAGATAAAAAATGATGCTGTTATATTAATATAACAGCATTGTCTTTAAAGTTTGTTGCATGAATAACGTTATTCATGGAGCACAAAGGAAATATGCCGATAAATCCTGTATGGTTATATTTTCAACTTATTGAGGCCACTTCATTTCACCTTTCAATACCTTGGCACTGAGTTCAAGGCTGGATTCATCAGCAAGGTTTGGATAGTGTTTCTTCATAGCTGCAATCAACGCCTCTGAATCTTTGGCTTTTGGTAACTCTTTTTCCAGTGTGGTCAGATACTTTTGCGTAAATGTGACTGATTCCAGCGTCATCGGTGCATTACCTACATAATGGCCAGGTACAATAGTGTCAGGTTTCAGGCTCTTGATGCGATCTAATGTCTGCATCCAGTGCTGGCGTGATACTTTGGTTTGAGTATCTGCAATCCATACATGGATATTGCCAGAAATGGTGACGCCGCCAACAACAGCTTTTAATTTAGGCACCCAAACGAAAGTACGATCTGCGGCTGGGCCATCTAAACCTTCCACGATCAGCTTTTCACCGTCAACGGTGAAGGTATTTCCTTTCAGTGGTTCTGGCACAATAACCTTTTTCGGGGCCTGATCTTGTAGAATGCCACCCCAATATGCCAGTTTACCGTCTTTGGTTTCATTGATGGTTTTGATGGTTTCAGGTGAAGCGATCACTTTGGCTTCAGGGAAGGCTGTCGTGATCACATCAAGACCAAAGTAAAAATCAGGATCAGACTGGCTGATATAGATCGTTGTCAGTTTTTTTCCGGTTTGCTGGATCATTTTTACCAGCTCTTGGGCATCACTCTTTTTAAATTGCGCATCAATCAGGACAACTTCATGGTCGCCACTGATGATTTCAGAAGAGACAGGGAATACACCAGTTTCACCTGGATTGTAGATATCCAACTTGAGATTAGTTGCTTGAGCCAGTGATGCCACTCCCAGAGAAAGGGTCGCCGCCAGAGCGATATTTAATGTTGTTTTGCGAGCCATTATTGAATTCCTGTATCAAAATGTTTATTTGCTTGAATGGCACGTATAATAAGTTGCATATTTCGATTTAAAAACCGCAAAATCTGCAATTATTTGTTGCATATATCGATCTAATTACAGCAGGGGATAAACAGGCAGAATGGATAGGATCACGGCAGCACAGGTTTTTGTCACGATTGTGGAGCAGGGGAGTTTGGTTGCAGCGGCGGAACGGCTTGATATGTCACGGGCAATGGTGTCGCGTTATCTGGCTGAAATGGAGAAATGGGCAGGTGTTCGTCTACTGCATCGTACGACACGTAAAATCAGTCTGACTTCGGCAGGAGAAAATGCTTATCAGCGCAGTCTGAAATTGCTGGAATTAGCGGAGACAATGCCCGTTCAGCAATCACTGGTATCACAAACCCTGAGAGGGTTGCTGAGAGTGAGCTGTTCTCAATCGCTGGGTACTAGCGCGTTGTCTGTTGCTATTCCTGAATTTATGCGCATATATCCACAAATTGCCGTCAACTTGCAAATTAACAACAAAGTTATCAACTTGATTGAAGAGCGTATTGATTTAGCGATTCGCATTACTAATAATTTGGAACCGAATCTGATTGCCCGTCCATTATCCATTTGTCATTCTGTTGTTTGTGCGGCTCCTTCTTACTTAGATAGAAAAATTATTCCGCAGAAACCCACTGATTTAGCCTCACATAACTGCCTGACATATAATTTTTTTGGCAAAAGTTTGTGGTTGTTTGAAAAACAACATGAACAGTATTCAGTTCCTGTCAGTGGTACGCTTAGTGCCAACGAATCAACAGTACTGATGGAAGCGGCTTTACAGGGAGCAGGCATAACCATGCAGCCTTATTATTCTGCTGCTCCGCATTTAATATCCGGGCAGTTGGTTGAGTTATTGCCGGATTATCAACCTCAGGCAATGGGGATCTATGGTATTTATACCAGTCGTCAGAATATGCCGGTTACTTTACGGGCATTGTTGGATTTTCTGGTGGGCTGGTTTGCTAATGCACCCCATTGGCAGCAGTTAATGTTGAAAAGCTAATGCCAGTTTTAGCGGAAACTGGCCGGTCTGTTGTTTCAAATGGGTAATGAATATTTCGACGGGTTCCGAGAATGGCCGATGTATGGGTTTGATTAAACTGACCGTGAATGGGATGTCTATACTGAATGGCCGGACGCAAATCCCCGCATTTTTATCCAGATAATCCAAGGCAGTTAAAGGATTCACGACAGACATGCCGATACCTTCACTGATCATGGCACAGATTGACGCCGCGCTGTGTGTCTCCATGATCATATTGCGATTGACATGATGTTCGCTAAATATGGTATCAATGAGCTGCCTGTAACTGTCGGTTATCGACAGGCTGATAAATTTTTGCTCATGAAAATCTTCTGGCGTCAGTTGTGATTTTTGACTGAGTGGATGATTGGCAGGCAGGACGCAGACTTCATTCAAGGTAATCAATGTTTCTTGCTCAGTGCCTGCGGGAGTCTGCAAATGTTCGGTCAAACCGATATCGTGGCGCTGTGCTGAAAGCCATTCCTCCAACAGCGGGGATTCTTGCGGGATGATGGTCAGCTTCGCTTCCGGATAGCGTTGAATAAAACTATGGCAGGCTTTTGGCAGTAAAGATTGGGAAAACACTGGCAGGCAGGCGATAGAAAGCTGCGCATGTTCAAATTGACGAATGCTTTCTGCCGCATTAAGTATCCTTTCCAGCCCATAATAAGAACGCTGGACTTCTTCAAATAATCGCAATCCCTGTGCTGTGGGAAATAAACGCCCTTTGATCCGATCAAATAATTTGAATTTCAGCAACTGTTCAAAACGCGCCAGTTCACGGCTGACAGTGGGTTGCGAAGTTTTCAACAACACCGCTGCGTCAGTCAGGTTTTTGGTGGTCATTACTGCGTGAAAAATCTCAATGTGTCGCCATGAACAAGAGTGCATAATTTCATCTCTTTTATACGGATTGCTATTTCATCATGGATAATGCTTTATCTACATCACATGATTAGTTTGAAAAATAATCAAAACGATATCATAAATAAATAGACTACAGCTAAATGGATATTTTCCTTCCTGCCTTATTGCTGTCAATAATGAAGCATCTGCTGGTTTGGTGAGAAATTTCAATGACGATATCAACTTTGACTGGTTTTTCAGGCGAAAAATTTACTCCAGAGAATCTGCTGCGTTTACCCGTTGATTACGGAACACCATTATGGGTTTATGACAGTGACATTATTATCCGAAAAATCAATCGATTAAAGCGGTTTGATATCATTCGGTTTGCACAGAAAGCCTGCTCTAATACCCATATCCTGAGTTTGATGAGAGCACAGGGAGTAAAAGTGGATGCGGTGTCATTGGGGGAAATTGAACGGGCACTTTATGCTGGATATCAGCCCGGCCGTGATCGATCCGAAATTGTGTTCACTGCGGATTTGATTGATGAAATAACACTTAATCGAGTGATTGAGTTGGATATTCCAGTCAATGTCGGCTCCATTGATATGCTGGAGCAGATTGGTACACGTCAGTCGGGTCATCCTATTTGGCTACGCATTAATCCGGGATTTGGTCATGGTCATAGTCAGAAAACCAATACGGGCGGCGAAAACAGCAAGCACGGGATCTGGTTTCAGGATTTACCGCTGGCGATTGAGAAAGTCCGCCAATATGGGCTGAAATTGGTTGGATTACATATGCACATTGGTTCTGGAGTGGATTATCAACATCTTGCCAATGTATGTAACGCTATGGTGGAACAAGTTATATCGTGCGGTGAGGACATTCAGGCCATTTCAGCAGGAGGCGGATTATCAATTCCTTATAAAACGGGTGATGAAATAGTGGATACTGAACACTATTACAGTCTGTGGCATAAAGCTCGCCAGCGCATTGAACGGCACTTGGGGCATCATGTTGAACTGGAAATTGAGCCAGGCCGTTTTCTGGTGGCTGAATCAGGTATTTTGATGGCTGAAGTGAGGGCAGTAAAACCAATGGGTAGCCGTCATTATGTGCTGGTGGATGCGGGTTTCAACGATTTGATGCGCCCAACGATGTATGGAAGCTATCATCATATTTCAGTTTTATCGGTGAATAGCCAGCATATTGATGAGGCTGTTTCGCAGGATGCTGAGTTACATGAAACGTTAGTTGCAGGGCCGTTATGTGAATCAGGTGATGTGTTTACTCAATCAGCAGGAGGCGATGTTGTGCCGCGTTTGTTGCCTCGCGTTTGTGTAGGGGATTATTTGATTTTCCACGATACAGGCGCTTATGGTGCATCTATGTCTTCAAATTACAATAGTCGCCCTTTGATCCCCGAAATTTTGTTTATTGAGGGTGACGCCCGTTTGATTCGACGTAGGCAAACAATAGAAGAATTGCTGGCATTGGAAGCGGTATAAATAAAATACGGGGAATTTTGTGTCCCCGTATTCTCGATTACTTATATTGTTCGGTCAACATCAAGCGGCTTTAGTCTGACGCTGACTTTCAGGCTTTTTTGCTGAATGAGGTACAGCAAATGCATCCGGCTCAAATTCATCAACATTGATTGAACGCAGCCGGCTATTTTCTGCACGTTTCAGAATATCTGCTTCTTCTTGGGTGATCTTGTGATCCGCCAGTGCACGTTCAGCTAACTGATCCAGACGTGTAAAGCTCAGGTTTTTGCCTGCTTCGCGGCTTAAGCGTGCATGAATGGGTTCTGCGGCAATGATATCGTGCAGAGCTTCTTCCAATAACCCATGAGGATTATGCTCGCTTGGTGTCAGATATTGCCCACGACCAATCCGGCTGCGCGTTGCGGAAGGTGTTTGTAATATCTGAGCCAGTTTATGATCCAGTTTATCAGACGGTGCAGTATGTGAACGACCCAATGGGAACACCATCACTCGCATTAAACCAGCAACCAAACGGTTAGGGAAATTGCGCAGTAAATCGTTCAGGGCCTGCTCTGCCTGATACAGACTATCTTCTACCGCCCATTGCAACAATGGCAGATCTTCTTTCTGACGGCCTTCGTCTTCATAGCGTTTCAGGGCTGCTGTAGCCAGGAAGATTTGACTCAGAATATCCCCAAGACGCGCTGAAATGCGTTCACGGCGTTTCAGACTTCCCCCCAATACACCCATTGAAACATCAGAGAGCAGGGCAAGGTTAGCACTTAGACGGTTGATGTGCTGGTAGTAACGGCGAGTTGCATCGCTGACTGGCGTACGGCTGGTTCTGCCATTAGTGATGCCAAGCCACAGGCTGCGCAGGGTATTGCTGGCAACATGACCCAAGTGACCAAACAGGGCTTTATCAAAGGCTTTGACATTGTTATTTTCTGCTGCGGCTATTTCAGCCAGTACATAAGGATGACAGCGGATCGCACCCTGACCAAAGATGATCATGCTACGAGTCAGGATATTAGCGCCTTCTACGGTAATAGCAATGGGGGCACCCTGATAGGCACGGGCAAGGAAGTTGGATGGGCCAAGACAGATGCCTTTACCGCCAGCGATATCCATTGCATCAATAATCGAGCGTTGCCCTCTGTGGGTACAGTGGTATTTCACAATAGCAGACAGAACCGCAGGTTTTTCACCCAGCATAATGCCGCCTGTGATCATAGTTGCCGCAGCATCCATCAGATAAGTATTACCTGCAATACGGGCCAGTGGTTCTTCGATACCTTCCATTTTGCCAATCGGAAGTTTAAATTGGCGACGAATATAAGAGTAAGCACCGATTGCCATGGCGGCACTTTTCAATCCACCTGTTGCGTTGGATGGCAGGGTAATACCACGGCCGACCGATAGACATTCAACCAGCATACGCCAGCCTTGACCCGCCATTTTCGGTCCACCAATGATGTAATCGATAGGAACGAAAATATCCTTACCACGGGTTGGCCCATTCTGGAATGGAACATTCAGTGGGAAATGGCGGTTGCCGATTTCAACCCCCGGGGTATTAGTGGGGATTAAGGCACAGGTTATACCCAATGACTCGGTATTCCCGATCAAATGTTCAGGATCATACAATTTGAATGCTAATCCCAAAACAGTCGCGATAGGAGCAAGGGTGATATAGCGCTTATTCCAGTTCAGACGCATACCGAGCACTTGCTCGCCTTGCCATTCACCCATACAGACGACGCCAGTATCGGGAATCGCTCCGGCATCTGAGCCTGCTTCCGGGCTGGTCAAGGCAAAGCAGGGGATTTCTTCACCACGGGCAAGGCCGGGAAGGTAATGTTTTTTCTGCTCATCTGTACCATAGTGCTGTAATAATTCACCCGGCCCCAGTGAGTTTGGAACCCCGACAGTAATCGCCAGAATACCAGAGACACCAGACAGTTTTTGCAGTACTTGTGATTGGGCATAAGCTGAAAAGTCCAGGCCACCATATTCTTTCTTGATGATCATGGCAAAGAAGCGATTTTCCTTCAGGTATGTCCAGAGTTCTGGAGGAAGATCGGCTAACTCATGGCTAATTTGGAAATCATTTGCCATACGGCAGGCTTCTTCCACAGGGCCATCAATAAATGCTTGTTCTTCAGCAGTTAACTGTGGTTTCGGATAGCTGTGCAGTTTTTGCCAATCAGGATTACCACGGAACAGCTCACCTTCCCACCAGGTTGTTCCTGCATCAATGGCTTCTTTCTCCGTTGTAGACATGCTGGGCATGACTTTACGGAATGCTTTTAAGCCGGGTGCAGAGAATAGAGATATACGCGTTGGTGTAAAGACAAGGGGGAACAGAATAATGGCAAGTGGCAATAACAACCAGTAGCTCCAAAGACCCGTTATGCCCATGACGAGTGTATAGGCAACAAGCAGCAGGCTGCTGGCAGACAGGCTGACTTTGCGGTAACAAAGCCCGCCAATCAAGACTAAAAACAAAATAATGCTGAGAGCGGTCATAGTAAAAACTCCTGTTAATCTCAGGTGAGTTGTCAGAGGTCTGACCTGTTGTGGTGTCCTTCTTTTTAGATGAGGAAAACGTATTTATCAATATATTTACATCTTAATTACAATCTAGCTCACAAAGTCATTGTAGTTTGCTGTGTGAAAATTTCATTGAGATGTGATGGCATCTTCTTTCAGGAGAGGGAATCCGTTACACTGATCGGCAGATTTTATTAATTCCTAAGACCGTTCAGGAGTATAAGTCCCATGTATCAAGATCTGATCCGCAGTGAGTTGTCTGAAGCCGCAGATACGCTGGCTAAATTCCTTAATGATGATGCAAATATTGACGCCATCCAACAAGCAGCCGTTTTGCTGGCTGATTCATTCAAAGCAGGCGGAAAAGTACTTTCCTGTGGGAATGGGGGTTCACACTGTGATGCCATGCATTTTGCGGAAGAACTGACCGGCCGTTACCGCGAAAATCGTCCGGGCTATCCGGGTATCGCGATTTCCGATCCGAGCCATTTATCCTGTGTGAGCAATGATTTTGGTTACGATTATGTATTTTCTCGTTATCTTGAAGCGGTAGGGCAGAAAGGCGATGTACTGTTGGGAATTTCGACTTCGGGTAATTCCGGCAACATCATCAAGGCGATTGAAGCAGCCCGTGCGAAAGGCATGAAAGTCATCACGCTGACAGGTAAGGATGGCGGGAAAATGGCAGGAACGGCAGATGTTGAAATTCGTGTGCCGCATTTCGGTTATGCAGATCGCATTCAGGAGATCCACATCAAAGTGATCCATATCTTGATTCAACTGATTGAGAAAGAAATGGTAAAAGACTGATTGTGTAGTTTGTTTAGAGGTAGGCGATGTGCGAATTACTTGGAATGAGTGCCAATGTGCCAACAGATATCGTTTTCAGTCTGAGTGGGCTCATTCAGCGTGGAGGGTATACTGGCCCCCACAAGGATGGATGGGGGATCACCTTCTATGAAGGGCTGGGATACCGGACATTCAAAGATCACCAATCCAGTTATCATTCACCTGTTGCTCGCTTTGTTCAGAGCTATCCGATTAAGTCAGAAGTTATTGTCGCTCATATCCGTCAGGCAAACCGAGGCAATGTTTCTCTGGTAAATACCCATCCGTTTACCCGTGAACTATGGGGAAAATATTGGACTTACGCCCATAATGGGCAATTGCAGGGATACCGTAACCTGAAAACAGGCAATTACCGACCGGTCGGTGAGACAGACAGTGAATGGGCATTTTGCTGGATACTGCAACAATTATCGCTCAAGTACCCCAAACGGCCTTCCAACTGGCCTGCGGTATTTCGCTTTATTGCATCGCTGGCAGGTGAGCTGAAGAAAAAAGGGGTTTTCAATATGCTGCTGTCAGATGGGCAGTTTGTCATGGCCTATTGCTCGACCCAATTGCATTGGATCACCCGTAAGGCACCTTTTGGCACGGCGAAATTGCTTGATCAGGATGTTGAAATTGATTTTCAGCAACATACCCATCCTGGTGATGTGGTGTCAGTGATTGCTACCCAGCCTTTAACCGGTAATGAAGATTGGCAACGTATTGAACCGGGTAGCTATGAGTTATTTTACTTTGGTGAACGTGTAGTCTGAGTTGATTTACTTAAGAGTAACGAACTTTCGGATTTTGTACTCACAATATATTGCCCGTCTATTACGTTGACAGTGGTAGGTTTGCTATTTTTGGCAAAGTATTCATAGGCGGGCTGTAATTGGATCCAAAACGAATAATTATCGTTATTGCGATAACGCTGCATATTCTGTTGCGTCATCCTGAAAGGGTAAATATTTATTCAGGGCAATCGCATCTAAAATTCATTGACAATGGTTTAATTTCATGTCGTTATGCAGCTTTTAAATCCATCCTTATGTCCTCTGTCAGCCCTTTGTTACAGCATTTTGCCTCACTTGAAGATCCCCGAGTTCAACGAACTCAGTTGCATAGTTTGGAAAATATCCTGACTATCGCCATCTGCGCTGTGATTTGTGGCGCTGAAGGTTGGGTCGAAATTGAAGAGTTTGGCGAATCTAAACAGGATTTCTTTACCCAACTGCTTGATCTCACTAATGGCATCCCCTCTCACGATACCTTTGGTCGTGTCTTTGCTGCACTTGATGCGCAGGCTTTTGCCGACTGTTTCACCTCCTGGATATCTACGCTGGCACAAGGAGTTGATCAGGATATCATCGCTATTGATGGCAAAACCATGCGCCGGTCACTCGATAAAGCCAACGGCAAGGCGGCAATCCATCTGGTCAGCGCCTTTGCCTGTACCAATCGCTTAGTTCTGGGACAAGTGAAAGTGGAGAGTAAATCCAATGAAATCACCGCTATTCCTGAGTTACTTCGACGATTGGTTTTGTCTGGAAGTCTGGTGACTATCGATGCCATGGGATGCCAGAAAGCGATTGCTCATCAATTACATGAAGCGGGCGCGGATTACGTACTGAGCCTGAAAGAAAATCATCCCGGCCTGTATAATGATGTCAGCCATTATTTCGATTATGTCTCATCCCAACCGGAGCACCTGAGCGAATATGAAGACGTGGATGCCGGACATGGCCGCATTGAGCGACGCACAGTACAAATGACCCATGTTGATTGGTTGCCGGAAAAGGCGTGCTGGTGTGGTTTACACAGCATAATACGGGTGATCCGCGAACGCTATGTAGGAAATGAAGTGAGCCGGGAGAGCTGTTATTTTATCAGCACTTTACGTCCGACAGAGGCTCAACGGGCAGCGACAGCGATCCGCAGTCACTGGCAAATAGAAACGCAACTCCATTGGTGTCTGGATATTGCTTTTAATGAAGATCAGCAGCGGATGCGGGAAGGCAATGCAGCCGCCAATATGGCATTACTCAATAAAATCGCGTTGAATTTACTGCGCTTAGCTCCCACCAAAGCGGGAATTAAAGCACGCCGTAAACGGGCTGGTTGGGATGGTGAATATCTACTTACAGTACTGGGCAAAGCGCATCAAATTTAGATGCGATTGCCTTGAATATTTATTTTGATTTCATCCTGTCCGTAAGATATTGCACTTTCCGCATATCGGTAGATTTCATCTATATAGCGATCGGTCATGGCGTAACAGCCAATGGATTTACATCCCCCATGAATCATTAAATTATTACCAGAATAGCCTCGGAATTTATCAAATTCATTGGGAAAACCCAAATTAATAGCGCGATAATAGCGGCTATTGGGCTTTAATTGTTTAAGGTTAACATGATAAAAACCTTCGGGGCTTTTGAAATCTCCTGTCAGTGTCTTAGGGCCAAGCCCTCCAGAGTAATTACAGATAGGATAACTTTGAGCTAATTGGTAATGGTCTGTGTTGTCTTTAGTATAAAGTTCAAGCACTTTTTCTTCTTTGAATATTTGAATGAAAATCTCGGCCCCAGGTTGTTTCAGCGGGCGTCGTTCATTGGGTGACTGGAGCCACGATGGAGTGCTTTGCGCCAGAGCAGAACAGGACATATGGAATAACAGCAACAGTGAGAGATAAAACGCCGTTTTTTTCATAACAGAACCGTATAAAAGGATAATAAATTTAATGAAATATCGGATTGAAAGTTGCCATATATTGACAATGCGCTGAATACAAATATAGCAGCGATGTTTGGCATCAGTGAAATGGTGGAGCGGCCAATAAACGCTCTGTTATCGGGAAAGATGAGGCTTTAGTTCGTCTTTGTCGAGTGGTTAACGATTTGGCAGAGAAATTATTCTTATTTGCTTGAGCTGAATCACTCGATTAGTCAGACAGCTTGTGAGGGGAGATGTTAGAATTACCGTCGGAGAAAATTAAGAGAAAATTGTAACGATTATCGGAGTGAATAACTTGAGACATATGCCGCTCAAGGCGTTTTTTTATTACTGAAGTCGCTATATTACCCCAAGGAATACCATCGGGTAATCTGTAGCATATGATTTAACTGATAAACTTGTGCAAATCTTATGATTAAAATTAAAAAAGGACTCAACCTCCCAATAGCAGGAGCGCCTGCCCAAGTTATAGAAGATGGTCCGACAATTCGTCATGTCGCTTTATTAGGCGAAGAATATGTTGGAATGCGTCCTTCTATGCTGGTTAAGGAAGGTGAGCATGTCAAAAAAGGGCAAATTCTTTTTGAAGATAAAAAGAATCCAGGGGTTATTTTTACGAGTCCCGCTAGCGGGAAAATTATTACCATCGGGCGTGGAGAACGCCGTGTACTTCAATCTGTTGTGATTGAGGTGAGTGGTGATGAGCAAGTCATGTTTGATCGCTATGATCGTACAGAACTTGCTGGCCTGACACGTGAACAGGTGGAGAATAACCTGCTCATATCTGGGTTGTGGACGGCATTACGTACACGTCCTTTCAGTCACTCTCCTGCTCCCGGTTCCACACCAAAGGCAATCTTCGTTACTGCAATAGATACTCAGCCATTGGCTGCCGATCCATTAGTCGTTATTGCGACGCAGGAAGAGGCTTTTGTTGATGGCCTGAATATTCTGTCAATATTGACAGATGGAAAAGTCCACGTCTGCCATGGCGCTGGAAATATTCCAAATGCAGGAAACAACACTCAAATTACTTACAATCAATTTGCTGGTCCACATCCGGCAGGTCTGGTTGGAACTCACATTCATTTCATTGAACCGGTTAGCGCCAAGAAAAGCGTATGGCACTTGGGGTATCAGGATGTTATTGCCATTGGTAAGTTATTCACAACCGGTGAGCTTTACACTGATCGAGTTGTATCTCTGGCGGGTCCACAAGTTAAATCCCCCCGCTTAGTACGTAGCCGTCTGGGAGCTGATTTGCAAGAGCTGACTCAAGATCAGCTGAAAGAAGGTGAAAATCGTATTGTTTCTGGCTCTGTACTGTGTGGTACCAAATCAGATGGAGTTCGTCATTATCTTGGTCGTTTCCATACTTTGGTTTCTGTTCTTGCTGAAGGCCGTGAAAAAGAATTATTTGGCTGGATTGCACCAGGCGTTAATAAGTTCTCGATTACCCGTACCACGATTGGTCATTTCCTGAAAAATAAACGTTTTGCCTTCTCAACCAGCACGAATGGTGGGGAACGCTCTATGGTGCCAATCGGCAACTATGAGCGAGTGATGCCACTGGACATCATGGCAACGCATTTGTTGCGCGACTTGCTTGCAGGCGATAGCGACAGTGCCCAGGCATTAGGTTGTCTGGAGCTGGATGAAGAAGATTTAGCATTGTGTACCTATGTTTGCCCTGGCAAATATGAGTACGGTCCGGTACTGCGTGATGTGCTGACTAAGATTGAGCAGGAAGGGTAATTCATGGGCCTGAAAAATTTATTTGAAAAAGTAGAGCATCACTTTGAGGCCGGTGGCAAACTGGAAAAATATTATCCTCTGTATGAGGCAGTTTCCACCGTCTTCTATACTCCGGGAACAGTAACGCGAGGGCGTGCCCACGTCCGTGATGCCATCGATCTCAAACGCATGATGATTTTGGTCTGGTTATCTGTTTTTCCGGCAATGTTCTGGGGAATGTATAACGTCGGGAATCAGGCAATACCTGCTCTGACTCATTTATACAGCGGAGAAGCGCTACAGCAGGTTTTAGCTTCTGATTGGCATTACGTGGTTGCCCAGTATCTTGGTGCATCACTGACGCCGGATGCTGGCTGGGACAGTAAGATGTTGCTGGGTGCAACCTATTTCCTGCCAATTTATGCTGTAGTGTTCGCGGTTGGTGGTTTCTGGGAAATTCTGTTTGCCATGATCCGCAGACATGAAATCAACGAAGGTTTCTTTGTCAGTTCCATCCTGTTTGCGCTGATTGTTCCTCCGACATTGCCATTATGGCAGGCTGCTCTGGGGATCACTTTCGGTGTGGTGATTGCGAAGGAAATATTTGGTGGTACAGGTCGTAACTTCCTTAACCCGGCATTGGCTGGTCGTGCCTTCTTGTTCTTCGCTTACCCTGCCCAGATTTCAGGTGATCTAGCCTGGACGGCAGCTGATGGTTTTTCCGGTGCGACTCCATTGTCCCAGTGGGCAAATGCAGGTAGTCACGGTTTAATGAATACCATTACCAGCCAGCCTGTCACATGGATGGATGCTTTCATTGGTAACATCCCAGGGTCAATTGGTGAAGTTTCCACACTGATGATTTTCATCGGTGGAGCCATCATTCTGTTTACCCGCATTGCTTCATGGCGCATTGTTGCCGGCGTGATGGTCGGAATGATAGCCATGTCTTATCTGTTCAATGCAATTGGTTCAAGCACTAACCCAATGTTCTCTATGCCGTGGTACTGGCATATGGTTCTGGGTGGCTTCGCTTTCGGCATGATCTTTATGGCTACTGATCCTGTATCCGCTGCATTCACGGATAAAGGAAAATGGGCATACGGCATTCTGATTGGTGTCATGTGTATTCTTATCAGAGTCGTAAACCCAGCATACCCGGAAGGGATGATGTTGGCGATCCTGTTCGCTAACCTGTTCGCGCCACTGTTCGATTATCTGGTCGTGCAGGCCAATATTAAGCGGAGAAAAGCCCGTGGCTAATGAGAAACCAAAAAATAATGACAGCATTGGCAGAACATTCCTCGTTGTTTTTGTGCTTTGCCTTGTATGTTCGATTGTGGTTGCAGGGGCAGCCGTAGGCTTGAAAGCGCAGCAGCAGGAACAGAAACTGCTGGATAAGCAGCGTAATATTCTGGATGTCGCCGGTCTATTGAAACCCAATATGACGACAGCGGAAATCAAAGAAACCTATAGCAGCCGTATTCAACCTGAATTGCTTGATTTGAAAACGGCCACGCTTGAAAAAGGCGATGGTAAATTTGACCTGAAAAATGCCCTGCGTAGTGATGAAACCAGCATGGCTCTGCCATCAGAACAGGATCTGGCAAGAATCCACCGTCGCGCCAATATGGCAGAAATCTATCTGGTGAAAGATGGTCAAGGCAAAACTACCGAGCTGGTGCTGCCGGTATATGGTTCTGGCCTGTGGTCAATGATGTATGCATTTATTTCTATTGATGTGGATGGCGTAACATCTCGCGGCATTACTTACTATTCTCATGGTGAAACACCGGGATTGGGGGGGGAAGTGGATAACCCGCAATGGCGCAAGCAGTGGGTGGGTAAAAAACTCTATAACTCACAAGGTGTTCCGGCGATTAAGGTCGTTCGTGGTGGTGCTGGCGATAACCCTTATGGTGTAGATGGTTTGTCTGGAGCGACTCTGACCTCCAATGGTGTTCAGCATATGTTTGATTTCTGGCTGGGTGATAACGGTTTTGGCCCATTCCTGAAAAAAGTACGTGAGGGAGCCTTGAAAGATGGCTGATAGTAAAGAGGTAAAACGCGTCCTTCTTGGGCCGCTGTTTGATAATAACCCAATTGCTTTGCAGGTTCTGGGAGTGTGTTCGGCACTGGCTGTCACCACCAAGCTGGAAACTGCGCTGGTGATGACGATTGCTGTGACATTGGTGACAGCATTTTCTAGCTTTTTCATTTCATTGATTCGTAATTACATTCCCGGCAGTGTGCGAATCATTGTACAGATGGCGATTATTGCATCGTTGGTTATCGTGGTAGACCAGATTTTGCAGGCCTATGCCTATGAAATCTCCAAACAGTTATCTGTGTTTGTTGGTCTGATCATCACCAATTGTATTGTGATGGGACGCGCTGAAGCCTATGCCATGAAATCTCCGCCTGTTGAAAGTTTCATGGATGGTATCGGCAACGGCTTGGGATACGGTGTCATTCTGTTGCTGGTGGGTTTTTTACGTGAACTGTTTGGTTCAGGAAAACTGCTCGGCATGACGGTGCTGGAATCTGTCAAGAATGATGGCTGGTATCAGCCGAACGGTTTGTTTCTGTTGGCACCGAGCGCATTCTTCATCATTGGTATGCTGATTTGGGGTCTGCGGACTCTGAAACCTGCACAGGTTGAGAAGGAGTAACAGACAACATGGAACATTATATTAGTTTGTTTGTCCGCGCCGTCTTTATTGAGAATATGGCGTTAGCTTTCTTTCTTGGTATGTGTACGTTTTTGGCGGTGTCAAAAAATGTGAAGACAGCTTTTGGTCTGGGCGTTGCTGTAACTGTTGTGTTGGGAATTTCCGTTCCTGCCAACAACCTTGTCTACAATCTGGTACTCCGTGATGGAGCCTTGATGGATGGGGTTGACCTGAGCTTCCTGAACTTCATTACCTTTATCGGGGTGATTGCTGCACTGGTACAGATTCTGGAAATGATCCTCGATCGTTATGTGCCTGCACTGTATAACGCACTGGGGATTTTCTTGCCGTTGATTACCGTGAACTGTGCGATTTTCGGTGGTGTTTCTTTCATGGCACAGCGTGACTATAACTTCAGCGAATCCGTTGTTTATGGTTTCGGTTCAGGTATGGGCTGGATGCTGGCGATTGTTCTGATGGCCGCGATCCGTGAAAAGATGAAATATGCGGATGTTCCAGCAGGTCTGAAAGGATTGGGGATCACCTTTGTCACTACCGGATTGATGGCATTGGGCTTTATGTCCTTCTCCGGCGTGCAGCTCTAAAGGCGAGAAGAATTCATGGATATAATCATTCTAGGCGTAGTAATGTTTACCCTGATTGTGTTGGCGCTGACGGCTATGATTTTGTTTGCAAAATCAAAGTTAGTGAACACCGGGAATATTAAAATTGAAGTCAATGGCGATGAGGAAAAAAGCTTTACGGCTCCTGCTGGCGACAAATTGTTGAACATGCTTTCCAATCAGGGGGTGTTTGTTTCCTCTGCTTGTGGCGGCGGTGGCTCCTGTGGCCAGTGCCGTGTGAAAATTAAAGAAGGCGGTGGTGACATCCTGCCGACTGAGCTTTCTCATATTAATAAACGTGAAGCAAAAGAAGGTTGTCGTCTGGCATGTCAGGTTAACGTTAAGCAAGACCTGAAAATTGAATTGCCAGAAGAGATTTTCGGCGTCAAAAAATGGGAATGTGAAGTTATCTCTAACGATAATAAGGCAACGTTCATTAAAGAATTGAAGCTGAAAATTCCTGACGGAGAAGTGGTGCCGTTCCGGGCGGGTGGTTACATTCAGATTGAATGTCCTCCACATGTGGCCCGTTATGCGGATTATGATGTACCAGAGGAATACCGTGAAGATTGGGATAAATTCAATCTGTTTCGTTATGTTTCTGAGGTAAAAGAACCGACTGTTCGTGCGTATTCAATGGCTAACTATCCAGAAGAGCACGGTATCATCATGCTGAACGTGCGTATCGCTACGCCGCCGCCAAGAAACCCAGACGTTACACCGGGTATTATGTCCTCTTACATCTGGTCATTGAAAGCCGGTGATAAAGTGACAATTTCCGGTCCATTTGGTGAGTTCTTTGCAAAAGATACCAAAGCGGAGATGGTCTTCATCGGTGGGGGCGCAGGTATGGCACCAATGCGTTCTCATATCTTTGATCAGCTCAGTCGTCTGAACTCCAAACGTAAGATCAGCTTCTGGTATGGTGCGCGTTCCAAACGTGAAATGTTCTATACCGAAGATTTCGACCAGCTTGCGGCAAAGAACGACAATTTTAACTGGCATGTGGCCCTGTCTGACGCCTTACCTGAAGATAACTGGGATGGTTACACTGGCTTTATTCACAATGTCCTGTTTGAGAACTATCTGAAAGATCATCCTGCACCAGAAGATTGTGAGTTCTACATGTGTGGGCCTCCGGTCATGAATGCTGCGGTCATTAAGATGTTGAAAGACCTTGGCGTGGAAGACGAAAACATCATGCTGGATGATTTCGGTGGTTGATGGTTGTAACACGTTGATTTAACGACAAGCGCCCACACCTTGTGGGCGCTGACGATTCAGAAAGAGTAAGTTATGCTGAGTAAAAAAATTATCCACTGGGGTGTGTTGATGTTTACGGTTTTGCTGCTGTCAGCCTGTGGTGGCCCTGAACAGCAAAATCTGAGCGGGCAAACGATGGGGACTTATTACTCCGTCAAATATGTTGCTGACTCATCGATACCTTCCCCTGAAAACCTGCAAAAAGAGATTGATCGGCTGCTGGAAGAAGTGAATGACCAGATGTCCACTTATCGGCCAAATTCTGAATTAAGTCGTTTTAATCAAAGCCGTGAGGTTAACACACCTTTTCTGGTATCCGCCGCTACGGCCAAAGTGGTCAAGGAAGCCATTCGAATCAATCAACTGACGGATGGTGCTTTGGATGTGACAGTAGGGCCATTGGTGAATCTGTGGGGGTTTGGGCCGGAAGGGCGAATTACCAAGGCGCCGACGGATGAAGAACTGGTTATGCGTCGTGCGTGGACGGGTATCGATAAGTTGTCTGTTGAAGGTAATAGCTTGATTAAATCTATTCCTGAACTTTACGTCGATCTTTCCTCCATAGCCAAAGGCTATGGAGTTGATGTTGTGGCTGAATATCTGGCCTCCCAGAACATCAAAAATTTTATGGTTGATATTGGCGGGGAAGTACGCACACTGGGTAACAATGGCAAAGGCGCTCCGTGGCGGATTGCTATCGAAAAACCATCGGATAGTGGCATTGAACAGAGAGCTCAAGAAATTATTGAGCCGGATCGTATGTCTATTGCAACATCGGGTGATTACCGCAACTATTTCGAACAGAATGGGGTGCGCTATTCTCACACCATTAATCCCAAAACAAGCAGGCCTATCACTCATAATCTGGTTTCAATCACGGTTATTGCCCCGACATGCATGAGTGCAGATGGCTTTTCTACGGGACTGGATGTATTGGGGCCAGATAAGGGAATGGAAGTGGCAGAGAAGCTGAAGATTCCCGTCTTTATGGTTGTCAAAACTCAAGATGGCTTTGAAGAGCGCTATAGTTCAGCCTTTAAGCCATACATACAACAGAAGAAATGAGGAGGAAAGGTTATGGAAGTCTTTATTGCAGCCTTTATCTTTTTCTTGTTGGCTTTTGCAGGAATGGCACTGGGCTACATTTTTAAGCGTAAAAGTATTCAGGGAAGTTGTGGTGGTTTGGGGAGTATTGGTGTGGAGAAAGTTTGTGATTGCCCAGAACCCTGCGATACCCGTAAAAAACGCCTGGCAAGAGAAGCTGCTCGTCATGAGAAGCTGGAAAAAAACCGAATTCTTTGAGGTTTTTTTTGTGGTTAAAAAATTTTCAGCTAAAAAATGCGACCCGCTGCCAGATACACAGCGGGTTTTTGTTGGTTGTTCAGATGATGTTGAGAGAGTGACATTTGCTGTGAGCCTGCTGTAAGTAATTTTTCACGGAGCTCATTGAAACATCTAAATTCTTTGCGACTTCTTTATAGCACATACCTTGAAGTTGCGTGAGAAGAAATGCCCGTCTGGCTTTTTTGGGCAACTCATCAAGGGTCTTATCTATTCTTTCCAACTGTTCTAGCAGTACAAGCCGATATTCTGGTCATGTATTAAATGGTTAGTTGCTGTGATATGCTTCCGGCTTTTTAAGGATGAAGTATGGCCAAAGTTGATGTCTATTGCCGTTATTGCCACAAATCAGAACAGGTCAAAGGACATGGGAAAGGAAATGGCGGACATCCTCGTTATCGCTGTTATAGCTGCTGTAAGGTCTTTCAGTTGGCGTATACCTATCAGGCCTGCAAACCCGGCGTTAAAGAACAGATTGTCGATATCGCGATGAATAACGGGGGAATTCGTGACACCGCTCGGATCCTGAAAGTCGCCACCGCCACCGTCATGAAAACATTAAAAACCTCAGACCCCGAAACGTAACGACACTTCCCCTTGCGGAATGTGGCATCCAGATTGTCTGTGAAATCGACGAGCAATGGTCGTTTGTCGGCAATAAGAAAAACCAACGCTGGCTTTGGTATGCTTGGGAACCCCGCCTGAAGCGAATAGTGGCTCATGTTTTTGGCGATCGCAGTCGAAAAACGTTAGACAAGCTGCTTACCCTCTTATCTTCCTTTACTATTCGGTTTTACTGCACGGATGACTATGTTGTTTATGACCCACTTCCCGAGGAAGAGCACTTGACTGGAAAGGCGTTTACTCAGCGTATAGAGAGAACGAATTTAACGCATCGTACCCGAATCAAAAGGCTGAATAGAAAAACCATTGGGTATTCAAAATCGGAAGAAATGCACGATAAAGTGATAGGAACCTTTATTGAACGTGAACATTATTTTTAATACCTAATCTAATCATTTAATACATGACCGATATTCTGACGAGTTTGTTGTCGTTTTCGCCATCGTGCTGACATAGTCCAGATAATTGTCTTCGAGCTTTTTCCGTCGGTAGTAATTGGCAATAGTTCTACGGGCTATCGTAATTAAAAAAGCTCTGGGATGGCGGACATTTTCAAGATCTGCCGACTGCATCAATTTGATGAAGGTATCATGGGTGAGATCTTCTGCATGGTTGGGGCAGACATTATTCTGCCTTATCCAGTTGCATAACCAATGGTGGTATTCGAAGTAGAGTTTCTGGGCTATTTCATTGTGCCCGCATGTGCTTTTTTGTACCGCCATGATGATACTGCCTGAAGGGGTAGGATAAATTCGATAATGATTATTATTTTCATTTATGGATTGAAAGTCAACGCAGTATTGTAGACATAATTCTCTCAAAAATTAAGGGGGTTATACTCTTCATCTTTCCAGTTGCAGACAATAAAGTTGCAACTGGAAATCTATTGATTATATGAATTGATTGATTAAATGTCAGTTAGAACTGCTGTGAAATACTGAATTTGAAATTACGGCCAATCCCTGAAATCGTTTCGCCTAAATAAGGATAGTAATCACGGTTGAACAGATTATCGACAGTGACTCTCGCTTCGAAGCCTTTCATATAAGGAGGACGCCAGCTGGCAAACAACCCGTGCAGGGCATAACCCTTGCTGGTTGGCAGAGACCAATAACTCGCTTTTGGATCCCCATCTACAGGGGAACGATCCTGTTTGCGGATAAAATCACCTTTCCAGCCCATAGACATCTGCCATTGTGGGATCTTAAATCCTAACATTGCATGTGCAGAAGTGGGTGGGATTTCTGCAATCCAGGTTTTTTGTCCTATCCACGGATCACGCATAGAAGCATCACGCTGACCGCGCATGGTGGAGAAAGAAAGTTTCCCGAATAACTTATTGCTATCGTAGAATGTTTCTATTTCCAGTCCTTCAATGGTATATCCCGGCAGATTACGATGATTTGCTATCGGTTTTTCACATGAGGTGGATGATGCACCGTCAGCCTGAGCTTTACAGTAAACACCACGAGTTTTGAAAATTTCATCTTTGCCACGGTTACGGAACAGCGTGGTACGAATTTGCAGGCTGTCATTCTCAAGCATCAGGTTATCGAAATCGAGAATGGCCCCCAGGCGTATACCCGTCATTTTTTCTACTTCAAGATTGCGGCTGGAACCCGGAAGGCTGGTTCTATCTGACTGAACTTCATACTGTTCATCGACCACTGGCGCCCGCCATGTACGGCTGATATCAGCAAAGAGCGAAAGATTTTTGTTTGTCTGCCACAGAATACCCAAGTGAGGAGACCAGCCAGTATAGGTTACACCACTATAATCATGGTTTATTTCAGGCAATTTGTTGTTATACCTAGGCGCTTTATTTTCTTCGCCAATATTCTTTATATGATCGTAACGGACGCCTGGAGTAATGGTAATACTTCCCAGTTTTAAGGAGTCCTGCATATATATGCTGTAAGTTTGCTGTTCTCCGGCGGGCATATAATAAGGCTGGTAATAACCATAATTAAATTCAGAGTTATTAACCGTGTTTTTATCGAATATTAATGTGTCACGATCATTCTTATGCCAGCGTGTTCCCAGCAAAAATTCGTGTTCTATACTGCCTGTTGAAAATACGCTTTTATTGTTGATATCAACCATCGTATCGATGTATTTAACCCAACTTTTTTGTCCCATTAGGCTTGCTGAAGTCAGCGTTACATCTTTTCCTTCTGGGCGGCGATCGTTTTGTTTGGTTACAGAATAGGCAGAGGTTAGTGTCAGATTCAGCCACGGATTCTCCTCTGGTGCAATATTCCATTTGGCTGTGTAGTTTTGATCAATCTGATTGCGAAAGACCAATTTTCTCTGCCATGCTCCTTCCCAACCATATCTCTCTATGTCCCATTCTGATGGAACATTCATCTTATCTCGCTTAGCGGCCCAGGGCTGCCATCCATCCGATTCAGATCGCATGGCTGAAAAACTCAGCGTATGAGTATCATTGAGATAAAAATTAGTTTTCAGCAAATAAGAAGTCTGATTATTCTGTGAATACTCAAAATGTGTTCCATCAGGACGTTTAATATTGCCACCGTCGCGTTTGCTGGCATACAGCAACGCATCGGCAAAACCATCTGGATCTCTGCCGTAAATGGCACCACTGTAAATATTTTGCCTGTCATTCGTGTGATAGCTGTATTTCAACAGCCCACCAAAATTTTCATCGGGACGTAATAAATCGCCGGCATCTTTAGTTACAATCTTAACGGAGCCACCAAATCCACCATTGCCATTCAACAAATTGTGCGGGCCTTTATCAACATCTATACGTTTGATTAATTCAGGCTCAATAAAGATGGAACCCTGCAGATATTTCTCAAACCCTTTTGGGGCGTCGTCCAGCGTGATTTTGATATCTTCTGACTCACCCATGCCCCAAATATTCAAAGTTTGTCCACCGGGACGTGGAGAACCAGACATAGAAACCCCAGGCAATTGATCCAGCAACTGAGCAACATTATCTGCCTGAGTGCGTTCAATATCGGTTTTTTTTAGCGATGAGCTGCCGGCACTGGTGCTGTTGTGTAAACTACCTACAACTGAAAGCGATGGTAATTTAACCACCTCATTTTGCTTTTCAGATTTCTGGTCAGATGGATTTTCAGCGGCTAAAACTTGGCTGGACAATGCACTACCCAACACTAATGTACCTGAGAATGTACTTCTTAAAATTTTTCGAATGATGGCCATAATTGGGCGTTTTCCTAAATTTTGACTATTATTTGCCATAAATTTCCTGAAACATGATGGAATGAAATATTGCATTGTTATAAGTCACCTAAGAAATTAAATCGGGCAAATAAAAATGAGAATTATTTTTATTTGTGTGTTTTGAGAAGTGTTATGGTGATGGAATGTACTGTGATAGATCAGGTTATCTGACATTTTTACGGGTTTGCTGCTGGATGATTGAAATGATTACCCGTGTCGTTATGCTTTCTCAATTGCTGACTGCGTTGGCAGTGAGATCAAAGTGCTTATGGGATGTTGTGGTACTAAACGGCCAGAACACTCATTGGTGAGGTCATTTCCGTAAGTGCAATTTTCTTAAGTACAAGGGGTTAGTCAATGAAGAAAAAGATTCTCAGTTCTCTGATTCTTGCAGGTCTCGTAGCATTGCTTGCTGGTTGTGATGATGGTTCTCCAAAAGTGGAAGACTCTGCCCGACAAGCTGAAGAAAGTGCTACCCAGATGAAAAATGACGCTGAACAAAAAACCACTGGAATAGTGGATAGTGCCAAGGAAAAATCACAGGAAGTGAAAGAAAGTGCCATACGTGAAGGTCATAGTCTGGTAGATAAGTCTAAGGAAGTACAAAATCAGATAAGTCATTCTGCCAATCATCTGGCCGATCAGATGAAATCCAAAGCGGCAGATGTGAAAAATGAAGTTACGAAGTCTGTGAATGATACGCTGGATAAGGTGAAAACCAAAACGGATGATATACAGCATCAGGCCACCGATAAGGTTAATCAGTTTAAAGATGATGTGAAATCAAAGGCGGAAGAAATAAAATCTGATGCCAATAAGCAGGCTGATGATTTTATCAATAGTTTCAAAAGTGACGGCAATAAAACAGAAGAAAGTTAATTCTGCGATTCAATATCCTGTCAGTAAAAATAAATTAATACTAAAGGGCGACCTGAAAAAAGGTTGCCCTTATTTTTCCTCTGTTATCAACTTGACTTAGCTATTTTCTTACCCGTAATTTAATATGTATTCTGCAAATCACATTCAGGACATAATAATGGAAATAAAATACAGCGTAGGAAGAGAAAATCCAGAATTAATTCAGCCAGCTTTTGCCATTCGTAAACAAGTATTTACTGATGAGCAAGGATTTGATGCAGAAATTGATATTGATGAATATGATGATATTGCTCTGCATGTCCTGATATTTGATGGTGAAAAACCAATCGGAGTATTACGTGCAGTCCCAATGGACAACAATATGCTTAAAGTAGGACGTGTCGCGGTATTGAAGGCGTATCGCGGCAAAGGCATTGGTCGTAAAGTAATGGAGTTTATTGAAGACTATGGGCGTAAAAATGGAATTGTAGGCATCGGTTTATCCTCGCAATGCCATGCCCAGCCATTTTATGAAAGCTTAGGCTATCAAGCGCGTGGGGAAATCTATTTGGAAGAAGGTGCAGAACATATTTTTATGACGTTGGATTTAGCATAATCACTTTTTCATTGCTTCCTTTTTAAGAAAAATGTCTTGGTATTGAAAATAGGTATCCATCAATATCTGGCTTGTTTTAAATACCAATACGAGAAATATGGTTGTGCAAACAGTATTGCATATATCCAATTTTCTCGTACTGGTCGTTGATTTTATATTGGCGAAAATTAATTCACTGATGGCGTATTCTGTGCCGATTTGCGAGCTGGTGCGCCATTGGCAACATAATATTTTGCCTGACTGCGTGGTAGTGGATTACGACCCCGAATTTTATCGGCGATTTTTTCTGCGATCATAATCGTTGTGGCATTCAAATTACCGGTAATAATTTCCGGCATGATCGAAGCATCAATCACACGTAAGTTTTTGACACCATGCACACGTCCCTGACCATCCACAACGGCCATTTCATCAGTACCCATCTTACAGCTACAGGATGGATGAAAGGCGGTTTCGGCTCGTTCACGAATAAAGGTATTTAATTGTTCATCTGTCTGGATGTCAGTGCCGGGACTGATTTCACGGCCACAGTAGGAAGCCAGTGCAGGTTGTGCCATGATTTCACGTGTAATGCGGATGGCATCACGGAATTCCTGCCAGTCCTGCGCGGTTGACATATAGTTGAACAGAATACTGGGATGTTGGCGTGGATCACGCGAAGTGATCTTGACTCGACCACGGCTCGGAGAACGCATCGAGCCGACATGAGCTTGAAAGCCATGTTCATTGACTGCATTGCTGCCGTTGTAATTGATGGCAACAGGCAAAAAATGAAACTGAATATTTGGCCAGGTAAATTTTTCACTGGTACGGATAAATCCACCAGCTTCAAATTGATTGCTCGCCCCAATCCCTGTGCCTTTGAATAACCATTCAGCGCCAATCTTTGGCTGGTTGTACCATTTCAAGGCTGGATAGAGAGAAACCGGCTTGAGGCATTCATACTGCAAATACATTTCAAGATGATCCTGAAGATTTTGCCCAACCCCCGCTAATATCTGTACCACCGGAATGCCAAACTCGTTCAGGATTTCTTCAGGGCCAATGCCTGAGCGTTGCAAAATCTGTGGGGAAGCGATCGCGCCGGCACAAAGTAATACTTCTTTACGTGCTTTTGCCTGCGTTAAAGTCGATGTGTTACCTTGATAAAAATTGACGCCGACGGCCATTTTTCCCTCAAATTCGAGCGTATCTGTCAAGGCGTGGGTAATGATGGTGAGGTTTGAGCGCGACCGTGCTTGATCCAGATAACCACGGGCAGTGCTGGCACGACGGCCTTCAGGGGTGACAGTACGATCCATTGGGCCAAAACCTTCTTGCTGATAGCCATTCAGATCGTCAGTACGTGGATATCCTGCTTGGATACCGGCTTCTATCATCACATGAAAAAGTTCATTATTGACCGGTTTGGGCGTAGTGACGCTGACTGGTCCATCATCACCGTGATAGTCATTTGCCCCCATGTCCCGAGTCTCCGCTTTACGGAAGTAGGGCAGACAATCGAGATAAGCCCAGTCTTCCAGACCTGATAGCGTTGCCCAGTTGTCAAAATCCAGCGCATTGCCGCGGATATAGCACATACCATTGATCAGTGAAGAACCCCCCAGCCCTTTGCCACGGCCACACTCCATGCGTCGGTTGTTCATATGGGGTTCAGGGTCGGTTTCATATGCCCAATTATAACGGGTTCCCTGCAAGGGATATGCCAGCGCAGCTGGCATTTGGGTACGGAAGTCGAATCGGTAATCAGGCCCGCCAGCTTCGAGCAGCAGGACAGTGACATCGCTATCTTCCGTTAAACGGGTTGCAAGCACATTACCTGCTGAACCAGCTCCGATAATAATGTAATCAAATACCATTGTTATCTCCTCTGTTTCAGTCATAGATTAAAATAGGGATTCAAAATGACCCAGCTCCACCTGTATTGATTTGGTTTGTGTGTAATTTTGCAATGTGACCAGCCCATTTTCACGGCCAATCCCAGAATGTTTGTAGCCACCTACTGGCATGGCTGCTTGAGATTCTCCCCATGTGTTGATCCAGCAGATCCCTGCTTCCAGTTGATGGATCACGCGATGTGCACGGGATAAATTTTGTGTCACTAATCCTGCGGCGAGACCATAATCGGTGTTATTGGCGCGGTTGATCACTTCATCTTCCGTTTCATAGGTCAGGATACACATCACAGGGCCGAAAATTTCTTCCTGCACAATCAGCATATCATCTGTACAGTCGCTAAATACCGTTGGTGCAACGAATGCACCTTTCGCTAATTCACCTTCCAGCAGACGTTCACCGCCACACAGTAGTCGTGCATGGGAAGACTTACCGCTTTCGATGTAACGCAATACAGATTCCATATGTGGAAAGCTCACCAGAGGGCCAAAGTTGGTATTTGGATCGAGGGGAGAGCCTATGCGAATGCGTTTAACGCGCTCAACGATTTTGGCTTCAAATTGGGGAGCCAGTGTTTTCGGGACAAAAACTCGTGTCCCATTGGTACAGACCTGACCGGAGCTGAAAAAGTTTGCCATCATGGCGATATCAGCAGCACGATCCAGATCGGCATCATCAAAAATGATCAGCGGGGATTTTCCACCCAGCTCCATTGTGACTTCTTTCAAGTTTGATCCAGATGCATTTGCCATGACTTTTTTGCCTGTGACAATGCCACCCGTAAACGACATCTTGGCGATTTCAGGATGTACTGTCAGAGTGTGCCCCACTTCATGACCTGCGCCAGTCAGAACGTTAAATACCCCATCTGGCACGCCTGCTTCAGTATAAATCTCGGCTAATTTCAGGGCGGTGAGTGACGTAACTTCACTGGGTTTGAAAATCATAGCATTACCGGCCGCCAGTGCTGGTGCTGATTTCCAGAGGGCAATTTGAATTGGGTAGTTCCATGCCCCGATACCTGCAACGACGCCAAGTGGTTCACGGCGCGTATAGACGAAAGATGATTCTCGTAGTGGAATCTGCTGACCTTCGAGAGAATGGATCAAGCCAGCGTAATATTCCAGTACATCCGCACCAGTGACAATATCAACATATTGAGTTTCAGACAGTGGCTTGCCCGTATCCAGTGTTTCTAGCTCAGCCAGTACATCATTGCGTTCGCGCAGGATATCAACCGCTTTGAGTAAGATCCGTGAACGCTCTACAGCAGTCATCGCTGCCCAGATTTTCTGCCCTTTCTGAGCACTTTTGACGGCCAGCTCAACATCCTGCTCTGTCGCAGATTGTAATTGAGCGATGACCTCACCATTAGCTGGATTGATCGCATCAAAAGTATTTTTATCGGGATTAACGCTATTAACGTAAGTGCCGTGGATATAAAGCTTTTGTAAGCCAAAACGAGTCATGGATTCTCCTTAGTCAGAATTCAGGCTGTGTAAGGTGTTCCGAGTTTCTGTTCGATATAATCGAAGGTGATAGTGAACGCACTTTTTATGTCAAAAGGCTTGCTGCTTAATGCACTTCTCAGCCAGATACCGTCAATCAGGGCAGCCAGCCCTTGTGCTGCCAGTCGGGCTTCTGCTTTTGGCAAGACATGCCTGAATTCGATACAAATATTGGAATACAAACGACGTTCGTTCACTTGTTGTAGCCGGTATAGATTGGGTTGGTGTATGCTGCTTGCCCAGAAAGCTAACCAGGTTTTCATTGCTGCACTGCTGATTTGGCTGGCATCAAAATTTCCTTCAACAATGGCTTTCAGCCTCTGGGCTGGGGTTGCATTATCGAGCAGCCGTAACCGCCGTGCTACAGCCATTCCGAGTTGGTGTAATAAGTAACGCATGGTGGCTTCCAATAACCCATTCTTATCCTTGAAATAATGGCTGATAATACCGTTGGAAACGCCTGCTTTTCGGGCTATTTGCGCAATACTGGCATCCTGCATTCCAACCTCATTGACTACGGCTAATGTTGCATCAATGAGTTGCTGTTTTCTTATCGACTGCATTCCAATTTTTGGCATGTTTTTATGCTCAGAGAATCAATCATTTGGCAACCATTAAACTTTTTTTTAATTGAATGTTCAATCAAAATTAAATATGTTTTATTACAATATATTCACAATAGTTGGTTAAATTTATTCGAGGTAACATAATTTTTGTTTTTTATTCAAATAGTTAGTTGTTTTATTCTTTTTTGTCTTTTTATTTTCATTAACTTCAGGAACTGCCTATGAACACACCAGACAGTCCAAAAAACACTCAGAAGGATACTCTTAATTCTGTCGTTTTTTTCACCTCGGCAGGGCTGATTATCGTTTTTTCTTTATTCACGATTTTTTTCACTGATGCGACAAGTATCTGGATAAAAAATACGCTGGATTGGGTGTCCAAAACATTCGGTTGGTATTATTTGCTGGCCGCAACGCTTTACATTGTATTTGTTATTTTTGTTGCCGCTTCTCGTTTTGGTTCTATCAAATTGGGGCCGGAGCAATCTAAGCCGGAATTCAGTTTGCTTAGTTGGGCTGCGATGCTGTTTGCCGCAGGGATAGGCATTGATTTGATGTTTTTCTCAGTGGCTGAGCCAGTCACACAATACATGCGGCCGCCAACGGGTGAAGGAGAAACTATTGAAGCAGCTCGTCAGGCGATGGTGTGGACACTGTTTCACTATGGCCTGACGGGCTGGTCAATGTATGCCTTGATGGGGATCGCACTGGGATATTTCAGCTATCGTTATAATCTGCCATTGACCATTCGTTCTGCACTTTATCCTATTTTTGGCAATCGAATAAAAGGCTCTATTGGTCATGCCGTGGATATTGCGGCAGTGATAGGTACGATTTTCGGTATTGCAACCACATTGGGCATTGGGGTGGTGCAATTGAATTATGGTCTGAAAGTGCTGTTTGGACTGCCTCAAGGTTTGGGGGTTCAGGGTGGGTTGATACTGCTGTCGGTTGTGATGGCCATTGTTTCTGTCACTTCTGGCGTGAACAAAGGTATTAGGTTTCTGTCCGAGTTGAATGTACTGCTGGCACTGGGCTTGATCCTGTTTATTCTGTTTGTAGGAAATACTGAGTTTCTGCTTAATGGATTAGTGCAAAATGTTGGAGATTACATCAGCCGTTTCATGGGAATGACACTCAATAGTTTTGCATTTGAACGCCCGACCGAATGGATGAATAACTGGACGCTGTTTTTCTGGGCATGGTGGGTTGCCTGGTCACCGTTTGTTGGATTATTCCTTGCGCGTATTTCCCGTGGCAGAACTATTCGTCAGTTTGTGATGGGAACGCTGATCATTCCGTTTGTCTTTACGCTGTTATGGTTATCGATTTTTGGTAACAGTGTATTGTATGAAATCCTGCATGGTAATCGTCAATTGGCCGAAACGGTATTGGAGCACCCAGAGCAAGGTTTTTATGGCTTGCTGGCACTTTATCCGGCCTTCACGTTCAGCGCCTCTGTTGCTACGATCACGGGATTGCTGTTTTATGTCACATCGGCAGATTCAGGGTCGTTGGTTCTGGGGAATTTCACCTCAAATCTCAGTGATATCAATAATGATGCTCCTAACTGGCTACGTGTCTTTTGGTCAGTGGCGATTGGTGTATTAACACTGGGTATATTAATGACGGATGGCATTTCTGCTTTGCAAAATATGACGGTAATCATGGGGTTGCCTTTCAGCTTTGTGATTTTCTTTGTCATGGCAGGATTGTATAAATCTTTGCGTGTGGAAGATTTCCGCAAAGCCAGTTCATTGCAGAATACCTCGCCAACATTGGTACATGACAATGGTTCGTTGAACTGGAAACAACGTCTGAGCCGCATGATGAATTTTCCGGGCACGAAAAGTACCCAACGAATGCTGGATATGGTTTGTCGTCCTGCCATGCAGGAAGTAGCAAAAGAGTTGGAATTACGTGGCGCGAAAGTACAGTTTAATACGCTGCCATCAGAAGGGGACGAACGACTGAGCCCGCTTGAATTAATTGTCGAACTGGGGGATGAACAAAACTTTGTGTACCAGGTTTGGCCGCGGCGTTATTCCGTGCCTGGATTTACCTATCGTGCCAGATCGGGTAAATCTTACTATTACCGATTGGAAACTTTCTTGATGGAAGGGACTCAGGGCAATGACTTGATGGATTACACCAAAGAACAAATTATCAGCGATATTCTCGATCACTACGAAAAGCATCTGAACTTTATTCATCTGAATCGCGAAGCACCGGGTCAGACATTGATTTTCCCGAACGGGGGGTAGTTCTTTATGTTATGGCAAAGGCGACTTCTACGCTTTTGCCATGCTAGATTTTTTATTTGATCTATATGTAAAATTGTAATGGAATCATCGACTGTGAGATGTGCGTAATACTGATTTATCGTGTTTGCCATTTTCAGTTGTTGGAATAGAATTAACGAAGTCGATAGCTTTTGGTGCAAATACAGTGCCTATTCGCTCTTTAGTCCAGTTAATCAGTTCGGCGGCTTCCACTGTGGCTTTTGGTACAAGAACTACAGTTGCTTTGACTAACTCCCCCCACTTACTCCCGATAAGAATTTTGATATCCAACCGTTGAATATCTTCTATGAGCCGTGTTACTGGCTGTAGTGCATTGAGCGTAACGGTTGTGCGACTTTTACCCCATGTCCACCAATTATGTTCGTACTCAATGGCATTAGCATTGTCTGGAGTATCATGGAGTAAGCGTTCGAAATATTCACGGATTCTCATAGTGACCCCCAATAAACTAATTTTAAAATATTTATTATCGAATCAGAGCGTGATGGGCTAAGTGGTACCCCACACTAATTCTCTGGTTTTATTTCAATAAATCAATTAATAAAACATTAAATTGATTTATTGAATGATAATGTTGTAATTTACTTTTAGTCAATTGTTCGATGATCAATATTTCCATCACTTTAACCAACAATTCGGGAGTTTACCCATGTCTATTACGAATATTATGCCATCTAAAATCCCCATCAGCGTGTATCTCTTGGGCTTAAGTCTGTTTGCGATGGGAAGTTCAGAGTTTTTAATCGCAGGTGTGCTGCCAAAAATTGCTGAGGATCTGCAAGTCTCGTTACCCTCTGCGGGGATGTTAATTTCTGCATTTGCCGTTGGTGTTCTGTTCGGAGCGCCCTCGCTGGCTGTAGCAACATTGCGTTGGCCCAGACGAGCAACATTATTGTTGAGTCAGGCTCTGTTTGTTGCCGCTACCGCCATTGGGATGTTGTCGCCCGATTATTGGCCGTTATTGATTGCCCGCGTTGTCAGTGGTATCGCTTACGCTGGATTTTGGGCAGTCGCTGCGACGACAGCAGTTAATTTAGTAACCCAGGATCGCACGGCAAGGGCATTGGCCGTGGTTGTCAGCGGATTGAGTCTGGCGATGGTAGTGGGCGGGCCATTAGGAACGGTGATTAGTGATATAGCGGGGTGGCGTGCCGGTTTCTGGGCGGTTGCCGCAGCAACATCAGTCACGGCAATAGCATTGTGGTTTATGTTGCCGGAGATACAACCGGGTCAGGGAGAGGCTCCGGTATTAGATACGGAATTAAAAACCATGGCACAACCGAAATTATGGGTAGCTTATACCACTACTATGCTGACAACCGCCGCTTATATGGCGACATTCGGCTATTTGGGGGCATTATTGATTGATATCAGCAAGCTGGCGGTGGTTTGGGTTCCTGCGGTGCTTGCACTGTTTGGTATCGGTGCTTTTATCGGATTGACTATAGGTGGGCGGACAGCAGACAAATATCCATTCAAGACGCTGATGATTGGCACTCTTGGTATCATTGTGTCTTCTATTGCGTTGACTTTTTTAGCTGAAAACGTGATCACAACTTGTCTGGTATTTCTGCTCGGAGTGTCTGGTTTCGTTGTTAACCCTGCCGTCATGAACCGGGTCTATACCATTGCCGCAAATGCGCCGACACTGGCAGGTGCAACTAATGTATCCGCTTTCCAGCTCGGGATTACATTAGCCCCCTTGCTGGCTGGCTTTGCAATCGGGGCAGGCTACGGCTTATCTTCTGTGGCTGGAGTGGGAGCATTACTGGCAATTATTGCACTTGTCCCAATACTGATTGACGCGCGTTTACACCATAAAAATTGTCACAACGATTAAAAATTTCATCTCATCAAGGCTAAATATAAACAAAACTTCATATAGAGCGCTAACTTGTAGCAGGAATTAATTCTTAAAAAGCAAGTAGCTTTCAATGATATGAAGCTGTATATTTATACAGTTATTTTGGTGTGGAAAGAGGCATGCAGAGGTGAAATGCGCAAAATTATTCATATTGATATGGACTGCTTTTTTGCTGCCATTGAAATGCGGGATAATCCATCACTCCGCGATATCCCCATTGCTGTTGGCGGTAGCGCTGATAGACGAGGGGTGATCAGCACGGCAAATTATCCTGCCCGCCTTTTTGGCGTACGCAGTGCTATGTCCACTGCAATGGCATTGAAACTTTGTCCTCAATTGAAAGTCATACCGGGGCGAATGGCGTCCTACAAAGAAGTTTCTCAGCATATCCGCCAGATTTTTTCCCGTTACACTGAACTGATTGAACCGCTTTCACTGGATGAAGCCTATTTGGATGTGACGGACTGTCAACATTGCCACGGCTCGGCGACGTTGATCGCCCAACAGATCCGTCAGGTGATTTTTGATGAATTGCAACTGACAGCCTCTGCTGGCGTTGCACCTATCAGATTTCTGGCAAAAATTGCGTCTGATATCAATAAACCTAACGGGCAATATGTTATTTCCCCTGAACAGGTTGAGGTATTCGTCAAGTCATTGCCATTACGCAAAATTCCAGGAGTGGGAAAAGTCACATCCAAGCGTCTATCTGATATGGGATTGGAGACTTGTGCTGATGTACAAAACTATGACAAGGTTGCGTTGATTAAAAAATTGGGGAAATTTGGGCTGGCACTTTGGGAGCGCAGTCATGGTATTGATGACCGGCAAATCAGTCCCGATCGCTTACGTAAGTCTGTTGGTGTAGAAAAAACATTGGCACAGGATATTCATGAGTGGCGTGATTGTGTTGAACTCATCGAAAAACTTTACCCAGAATTGGAAAAACGTTTAGGCAAGGTAAAACCTGATCTCCGCATTGCCCGTCAGGGTATCAAATTAAAATTTGATGATTTTCAATTGACGACACAGGAACATATTCACCCATTATTGGATAAATCGGATCTGATTCAGGTGGCAAAACAGGCTTGGGAAATTCGCAGAGAAGGGAGGGGCGTGCGGTTGGTTGGGCTGCATGTGACGTTACAGAATCCTCAATTGGAACGGCAATTATTACTGGAGTGGTAATATTGGGCTGGTAATGCTGAAAGGGAAGCTCCCCTACGGCTGATGAGCAGGGGAGGCACGTATATTACTCTTTAACCGGGATCGCTTTTAGGATAGCGGTTAACAACTGCCAGTATTGACCAACGCTCTTGATGTGAACTTTTTCATCAGGCGAATGGGCGCCACGAATGGTTGGGCCAATGGAAACCATGTCCATATCCGGATACGGTTTTTTGAACAGACCACATTCCAGACCTGCGTGGATCACCATAATATTGGGGATCTTGTCGAATAATTGCTGATAGGTTTCACGAACTAAATGCATGACTGGCGAGTTGGCATCTGGCTGCCAGCCTGGATAGTTGCCACTGGTTGCTGTTTCTGCATCTGCCAGTTTTGCCAGAGAATTTAGCATATCAACAACGTAAGCCTTGCCACTGTCGATCAATGAACGGATCAGGCAGATAATCTCGACTTTATCTTCTTCCATAGTGACAACGCCTACGTTCAGGGAAGTTTCAACTACGCCTTCAGCAACATCGCTCATACGGATAACACCATTAGGTATGGTATTCAACATGGATAGGAAACGAGTCTGGCAATCTGTAGTGAGTGCCTGTGAGGAAGTTTCGATTTCATCCAATAGGACGATCAAATTTGCTTCAACGACCGCATATTCGTTTCTCAACGTATCCAGATAGTCATCTTTCAATTGGTGCAGTTTTTCGAGCTGAGTTGTCGGAATTGCAATGACGGTAGAACCTTCGCGAGGGATCGCATTACGCAGAGTTCCTCCTTGGAAATCAATCAATTTTAGATTCAATTCATCTGAATGTGCGGCGAGGAAACGTGCCAGCAATTTGTTGGCGTTGCCCAATCCCAAATGAATATCACCACCAGAATGGCCGCCTTTTAATCCCTTAATCGTCAGTTGCAAGGTTTGGTAACCCGTAGGCAATGTTTCGCGGGAAAGTAGCAGGGTTGAGACAAAATTAATGCCGCCTGCGCAGCCCATGTAAATTTCGCCTTCTTCTTCTGAATCGGTATTGATCAGAACATCAGCCTGTAACCAGCCTGATCGCAGTCCGAATGCGCCATCCATGCCGGATTCTTCAGTCATAGTCAGTAAAACTTCCAGTGGGCCGTGTTTGACGGATTCATCTGCCAGTACTGCCAGAGCAGAAGCCATACCGATGCCGTTATCAGCGCCCAGTGTTGTACCTTCAGCAGTTACCCAGTCACCATCAATATAAGTACGGATAGGATCTTTTGTGAAGTCGTGTTGTGTATCATTGTTTTTCTGAGGCACCATATCAAGGTGAGCCTGAAGCACGACTGACTGGCGGTTTTCCATACCTTTTGTGGCTGGTTTTCTGAGCAGAATATTACCGGCTTCATCCCGTTCGACATGAAAATTTTTGCTCTTGGCCCATTCAATGATATGGAACGCGAGTGCTTCCTCGTGATGGGACGGATGAGGGATGGAACAAATCTGGGCAAAAATATCCCATAATGGTTGAGGGGATAATGTTGATAATGCGGACACGGCGAATCTCCTGTAACTGCATTTTGATGAGATGGAAATAGTAATGTCTGACGCATCGGGGGCTTTTGTCATCTTGAGCTGTCCCAATGCCCATGCCATGCTCGAGGATATCATTTTCTTGTTTGAGATGTGCAGTCAGGATCAGGATTTCCCTTGTTTTTTACTGGTTTTTGCCGATCCAAATCACTATAATCCCGCGCAACCTTTTTTTCCGCAAAAAACTCTTTTCTGAGGCATTCTTAGTTTCCAGGATCAAATCATATGAGCGAAAAATATGTTGTAACGTGGGATATGTTGCAAATGCATGCCCGTAAATTAGCACAACGTTTACTTCCTGTAGAACAATGGAAAGGCATTATTGCCGTTAGCCGTGGTGGGCTTGTACCGGGTGCATTGCTGGCGCGTGAACTGGGGATTCGTCATGTCGATACTGTCTGTATTTCCAGCTATGACCATGATAATCAGCGTGAATTGACAGTCGTTAAAAAAGCGGAAGGTGACGGAGAAGGTTTTATCGTTGTCGATGATTTGGTTGATACCGGAGGTACAGCGCAGGCAATTCGTAACATGTATCCTAAAGCGCATTTCGTGACTATTTTCGCTAAACCGGCTGGCCGTCCTTTAGTGGATGATTATGTGATCGATATTCCGCAAGATACATGGATCGAACAACCATGGGATATGGGTGTGATGTTCATTCCACCTATTTGTAATAAGCCGTAATATTTCTCTTTTGTTATGACTAAACAAAACCTTTCAGAGTCGTTGTTCAAGCCTCAGCTTAAACAGCAGGAAACGTCTACACTGGTAAAATATATCCGCCCACAGTCCACAGCGGCCAGTGGTAGGATGCTTGGTGGAGAGCGTCGCGAGCACTGGTATCGGATGATTGATTGGCTTGCTTGGATCTGGAGGGGAATCAATCCACTGGAAATTCAGGATGTTCTCAGTAGGATTGCGGTGATAGATGCCGAACGCAGTGATGACCATTTATTGGATACTGTGATCGGCTATCGTAAGGGAAACTGGGCATTTGAGTGGACGCAGCAGGCTATGTACTGGCAACGGGAGGCGTTGCGTGCGGAGCAGACATCTGAAGCCGGTACATATTGGCTAAAGGCTGCGATGCTGTATAGCATTGCAGCTTATCCTCATTTGCGCGGTGATGAACTGGCTGAGCAGGCCGCTGTGCTGGCCAGTAAATCCTATGAAAATGCGGCTCACAGTTCTGACTATGAGTTGAAAAAACTGGAATTTAAGTTGGAAGGGGGCAAAAGTGTCACAGGCTTATTGCATCTTCCTCCTAACGTTCAAGAGCCATGCCCAACAATATTGGTTTGTACCAGCCTTGACAATGTGCAGAGTGACTTCTGGCGACTGTTTCGTGATCATCTTGCTCCACTCGGTTTTGCCATGTTGACAGTAGATATGCCTGCTGTTGGTTACTCTGCCAAATTCAAATTGACGCAGGATACGTGCATACTCCATCAGCAGGTTCTTCAGCAGTTGAATCAAATTCCGTGGATTGATCATACTCGTGTAGGCGTTATGGGATTTCGTTTCGGCGCAAATATTGCAGTACGTCTTGCTTATCTGGAGCCTCAACTTATTAAGGGTGTGGCCGTTATTGGTCCGATAGTTCATACATTGCTGAATGACGAGAAACGACAGCAGAATATACCGTCAATGTACATCGATGTGCTTGCTAATCGTTTGGGTATCTATCACGTCGATGAAGCTGCCTTACGTTTAGAATTGAGCTGTTATTCACTGAAAAACCAAGGATTGCTGGGACGTCGCTGTTCTGTGCCAATGCTTTCCGTTTATTGGAAAGATGACGTTTTCAGCCCAAGGGAAGACTCAAAACTTATTGCAATGTCATCAATGGATGGTTCGTTATTGGCAATTCCTTCTACGCCAGTCTATAGTGGTTTTAATAAGGCGTTACATGAAACAAGTGTATGGTTGAAAGGTAAAGCCACCTAAACCTAAATTTAGGGAATAATATTTTAAAACCGTTTAATGAAACCGTGTTTCTGTATATGAAGGAGACCTTTGTATGGCTTTACCCGTAAGTTATTCTAGAAATAAGTTGTTGAAGAGCTTTTCTGCATTAGGACCGTATATACGTGAATTAAAATGCCAAAATGGCTATTTTTTCTTTGACTGCCTAGCTGTTTGTGTCAGTGCAAAGGTGGTTCCAGAAAAAAGGGAGTTTTGGGGATGGTGGCTGGAATTAGAAGAAGACGAAAAAGGGTTTGTTTATAACTATCAAATAGGCCTATTTGATAAAAATGGTGAATGGAAGTCGATGGGCATCAAAAAAATTGCTGATCTTGAGCATCTTGAGTCAACTTTGCAGGCATTTCACAAACGTCTGACGGATTCTTTTGATACCTTCAAACTGACGTTGATCCCGTCCAAAAATACCATCGCTCTTCAGACTCAAATTATGGCATGAGTTTGTTCTAAGCCCGCTTTTTTTTAATTTTGCGTTATGTCGGTTGGCATAACGCTCCTCTCCTGTTAAAACTGAGCATTGTTTTTTCAAACTTACTGTAATGGCAGAAATATGATGAATGGCAGCCAAACATTGGTTGTGAAACTGGGAACGAGTGTACTGACTGGTGGCTCTCGTCGTTTGAATCGTGCTCACATTGTGGAACTGGTTCGGCAATGTGCTCAACAGCATGAAAAAGGCCACCGTATTATCATTGTGACCTCGGGTGCGATTGCAGCAGGACGGGAACATCTGGGATATCCAGATTTGCCTGCTACAATTGCTTCAAAACAATTGTTGGCGGCTGTTGGGCAAAGTCGGTTGATTCAATTGTGGGAACAACTTTTTTCCATTTATGGTATTCATGTTGGGCAAATGTTGCTGACCCGTGCGGATCTGGAAGATCGTGAACGTTTTCTGAATGCAAGGGATACGCTTCAGGCACTACTTGATAATCATATTATCCCCATCATTAATGAGAACGATGCCGTTGCAACAGCAGAGATCAAAGTCGGCGACAACGATAACCTTTCTGCGCTGGCTGCGATTCTGGGCAGTGCAGATAAATTGTTGCTTCTGACTGATATCGAAGGGCTTTATACTGCCGATCCGCGTAATAACCCTGAAGCGAAGCTTATTCCTGAAGTGCATGATATCAGTGATGAGTTAAAAATGATGGCAGGGGATAGCGTTTCAGGTCTGGGTACAGGTGGAATGGCCACGAAACTTCAGGCTGCGGGAATTGCGGGGCGTGCGGGGGTCGATGTCATCATTGCTGCGGGTAATAGACCGGAAGTTGTTGCAGATGTCATTGAAGGCAAATCAGTTGGCACTCGTTTTCATGGTCAGGCCTGCCCGATGGAAAATCGTAAACGCTGGATCTTTGGCGCCCCTCCCGCAGGGGAAATCATCGTTGATCACGGAGCAGAAGCCGCCATCCTTGAAAAAGGCAGTTCTTTACTGCCAAAAGGGATTAAAAACGTCAAAGGTAATTTTTCCCGTGGTGAAGTGATCCGTGTCCGCAGCTTGTCCGGCAAAGAGTTAGCCCGCGGTGTATGTCGTTACAATAGCGATGCCTTACGCCTGATTGCAGGCCATCATTCACAGCAAATCAGCCAGATACTGGGTTATGAGTATGGCGCGGTTGCTGTGCACCGTGATGATATGATCGTAAGTTAGTTAACTGATCGTAATTGATAGTGAGTTAAGGATTCCACCATGCTAGAGCAGATGGGAAAAGCAGCTAAAGCAGCATCATGGCAACTGGCTCAATTGAGTACCAGCCAGAAAAATCAGGCTCTGAGTCATATTGCTGACTTGCTTGAAAAAGAAACAGAAGTGATTCTTGCCGCTAATCAGCAAGATATGGAACAGGCTCGTGAACAAAACATGAGTGAAGCACTGCTTGATCGATTATTGCTGACACCTGGACGATTGAGTGCCATCGCCAATGATGTGCGTCAGGTTTGTCGTCTGGCTGATCCGGTTGGGCAGATTCTAGATGGGCAATCATTGGACAATGGTCTGCAACTTAGTCGTCGCCGTGTTCCTCTGGGCGTTATCGGCGTGATTTATGAAGCTCGTCCAAATGTCACGATTGATGTAGCCTCACTGTGCCTGAAAACCGGAAATGCAGTTATCTTGCGTGGTGGCAAGGAAACTCATCATACCAATCAGGTCATGGTTAAAGTTATTCAGCAGGCGCTGGAGCAAAGTGGTTTACCTGCCACTGCGGTTCAGGCCATCGGTAAACCCGATCGTGAGTTAGTTGCTGAATTGCTGAAAATGAATAGCTATGTTGATATGTTGATCCCGCGTGGCGGGGCTGGTTTGCATAAACTTTGTCGTGAACAATCGACTATTCCAGTTATCACCGGGGGGATTGGTGTCTGCCACACATTCGTAGACGAAAGTGTCGATGTTGAAAAAGCGCTGGATGTGATCACCAATGCAAAAGTTCAGCGCCCAAGTGCCTGTAATTCCTTGGAAACTTTACTGATACATGAACAAATTGCGTCTGATTTTCTGCCAGCATTGAGTGCCAGAATGAAAGAGCAGGGGGTGACACTGCATGCAGGAGTATCTGCGATGGCACTGCTGAAAGAGGGTCCGGCCAAGGTCGTTGAAGTAATAGAAGAAGATTACTGTGATGAATGGCTGTCACTGGATATGAATGTTGAGATTGTCAGTGGTATCGATCAGGCTATTAGTCATATCCGCACATATGGTACTGCTCATTCGGATGCTATCCTGACAGAGAGCTTGCAACAGGCTGATTATTTTGTCAGTCATGTGGATTCATCGGCCGTGTATGTGAATGCAAGTACTCGGTTTACTGATGGCGGCCAGTTTGGTCTGGGGGCAGAAGTTGCTGTCAGTACCCAGAAGTTACACTCCAGAGGCCCGATGGGGCTGGATGCGTTGACGACTTATAAGTGGATTGGCTATGGCGATTATCTATCCCGTCGCTAATATCGAAATTCATTGTTAGATAGCGTTCACTAAGCGATGTTAAGTCACACTTTATCGTAAGTGTGGCTCTTTGCTTGATGAAAAGTATTTTTTATATTGATGTAAATATTTAGTTACTACACTTGTGTTTAAGCTTAACTATATACCTTCAGGAAAACAACGAAATGAAACAGACTCTATTCATCGTAGGCGCACGAGGTGCTGGGAAGACGACAATAGGTAAGTTGTTGGCTGAAGCACTATCGTATACGTTTATTGATACTGATGAAAGTATTCAAGCCTTTTGTGGAATGACTATTGCTGACCTTGTTGAACAATATGGTTGGACACATTTCAGGGAATTAGAAAGTCAAATACTAAAAAATGCCAGTCAGAATAAGTGCGTTATTTCAACGGGAGGCGGAATGATACTGTCGTCTGAAAACCGCCAGTATATGCAACAAAATGGTATTGTGGTTTATTTACAGGCTCCAGCGGAAGTTTTAATCAAACGACTATCGCTCAACCCAGAAAATACACAGCGCCCCAGTCTGACAGGTAAATCGATCACAGAAGAAATCGAAAGCATCTTGACTGAAAGAGAGCAATTATACCGTGAATGTGCAAATTTCATTGTGGATGCCAATTCTTCGACAGAAAATATTTCATCTTTAATTAATGGCTATATTTTAAACCAAAAAATAGGGTGATTTGATATATTCAAATATCTTTGTGCTTATTTTTTATATAGACGTAAAATTTTATATCTCAGACTGCTTATACCAATTATAGTATCATTTTACTAACTCACTTTAATTTTATTTAATTATATTGAGATATGGATATGCTCATAAAATTTATACGATTAGTTGTTCGTGTGCTCTTTAGAGTCACGGTAGAAGGTGATGATAAGCAGTTCAACCATCCCAAATGTATTATTACACCCAATCATATTTCTTTTCTAGATGGTCTTCTGATTGGGCTTTTTCTGCCAGTGAAGCCAGTATTCGCCGTTTATTCTCATCTTGCGACCCCCGCTTTTCTCAGATTGATTAAGCCTTATGCGGATGTTGTCCCCTTAGATCCGAACAATCCTATGGCAGTCAGAACGTTGGTTAAAGAGGTTGATAACGGGCGTCCTATCGTTATTTTTCCAGAAGGACGGATCACGATAACTGGCTCTTTCATGAAGATCTATGATGGTGCTGCTTTTGTCGCGGCTAAATCAGGCGCAAAAGTGGTCCCAATCCGTATTGATGGCGCAGAGCAAAGTATTTTTGGGCGCCTGAAAGAGATTATGAAACTGCATTGGTTTCCGAAAATTACCATCAAGGTTTTGCCTGCGGTCGATTTCCCTATGCCGGATGCACCAGATTCTTCAACTCGTCGTCGTTTGGCGGGGGAACATCTTCATACCATCATGATGGATGTGAGGATGCAGACCCGTCCAAAAGAGACGTTATTTGGTCATGTATTAAATGATTAGATTAGGTATTAAAAATAATGTTCACGTTCAATAAAGGTTCCTATCACTTTATCGTGCATTTCTTCCGATTTTGAATACCCAATGGTTTTTCTATTCAGCCTTTTGATTCGGGTACGATGCGTTAAATTCGTTCTCTCTATACGCTGAGTAAACGCCTTTCCAGTCAAGTGCTCTTCCTCGGGAAGTGGGTCATAAACAACATAGTCATCCGTGCAGTAAAACCGAATAGTAAAGGAAGATAAGAGGGTAAGCAGCTTGTCTAACGTTTTTCGACTGCGATCGCCAAAAACATGAGCCACTATTCGCTTCAGGCGGGGTTCCCAAGCATACCAAAGCCAGCGTTGGTTTTTCTTATTGCCGACAAACGACCATTGCTCGTCGATTTCACAGACAATCTGGATGCCACATTCCGCAAGGGGAAGTGTCGTTACGTTTCGGGGTCTGAGGTTTTTAATGTTTTCATGACGGTGGCGGTGGCGACTTTCAGGATCCGAGCGGTGTCACGAATTCCCCCGTTATTCATCGCGATATCGACAATCTGTTCTTTAACGCCGGGTTTGCAGGCCTGATAGGTATACGCCAACTGAAAGACCTTACAGCAGCTATAACAGCGATAACGAGGATGTCCGCCATTTCCTTTCCCATGTCCTTTGACCTGTTCTGATTTGTGGCAATAACGGCAATAGACATCAACTTTGGCCATACTTCATCCTTAAAAAGCCGGAAGCATATCACAGCAACTAACCATTTAATACATGACCCGTTATTTAGCGCTTACCTTGCTGCACAAAAACGTTTTGGCCGTTTTAAACCCTGTATTGAAGACGTAACTTTTAAGGAAGATAGTTATCACGCATTGCTGAAAAAAATACTGGGCGTCAGCCGGATTTTAGAACAGTTTACTCAAAAAAATGAACGGGTTGGACTTTTATTACCTAATGCTACAGTGATGGCCGCTGCCATATATGGTGCTTCGCTGAAAGAACGAGTGCCTGCTTTGCTGAACTACACTGCGGGAACGAGTGGTATTAAAAATGCCATGAAAGCAGCGACAATCAAAACCATCGTGACATCTCGTCAATTTTTGCAAAAAGGGCAATTAACCCACCTGCCAGAACAGGTGACGGAAGCCAATTGGGTATATCTTGAAGATCTGAAAGATACGATTACGCGGGAAGATAAGCTTTGGATATTATGGCACCTGATTTTTCCTGCTAAGGCCATTACGCCTTCCCAGAAGCCTGATGATGATGCTCTGATCCTGTTTACCTCTGGCTCTGAAGGTGCACCGAAAGGTGTTGTGCACAGTCATGCCAGCTTATTGGCGAATGTTGAGCAAATTAAAACGATTGCTGATTTTACTCCTCAGGATCGTTTTATGTCCTCTTTACCGCTGTTTCATGCTTTTGGGCTGACAGTTGGTTTATTTACCCCGTTGATGACAGGTAGCCGCGTATTCCTCTATCCAAGCCCATTGCACTATCGTGTCGTGCCTGAACTGGTCTATGATCGTAATTGTACCGTTTTGTTTGGGACTTCAACGTTCTTGGGTAATTATGCCCGTTTTGCCCATCCTTATGATTTTGCCCGCTTGCGCTATGTGGTTGCTGGGGCAGAAAAACTGTCAGAAAACACTAAACGTGTTTGGCTAGATAAATTCGGCATTCGCATTCTGGAAGGCTACGGTGTGACAGAGTGTGCTCCTGTTGTGGCAATTAATGTACCCATGGCAGCTAAAATGGGAACTGTCGGACGGATCTTACCGGGAATGGAAGCTCGCCTTCTTCCTGTACAGGGTATTGAGGGCGGCGGTCGTTTACAATTGCGTGGGCCGAATGTCATGAAAGGATATCTGCGTGTTGAGGCACCTGAACATCTGGAACTACCAACCGCAGAAGATGCCGAAGGCAATACTCAGATCGGCTGGTATGATACAGGTGATATTGTTTCTATTGATGACAGAGGTTTTTGTACAATCAAAGGGCGAGTGAAGCGTTTTGCAAAATTGGCAGGCGAAATGGTTTCTCTCGAAGCCGTAGAACAAATTGCATCGCGAGTCTCTCCTGACGCATTGCATGCAGCTACAGCTAAGAGTGATCTTAGCAAAGGTGAAGCGCTGGTACTCTTTACAACCGATGCTAATTTGAATAGAAATGCGATGTCGGGGGTTGCCCGAGAAATGGGAATGCCTGAACTGGCGGTTCCACGCGATATTCGTTATGTGAAGCAGTTACCATTGCTTGGCAGTGGAAAACCGGATTTTGTCACATTAAGAAAAATGGCAGAACAGGAGTAAGGAAATGAATGGAACTGTAGACACACAACCACTGTTAAATAAGGGAATGAAAGCAGTATTACTGTCTCAATTTCTCACTGCTTTTGCTGACAATGCGCTGTTCTTTGCCATTTTAGCTCAATTGAAGGCTGAAGCTTACCCTGGATGGAGTCTGCCAGCCCTGCAGATTGTTTTCGTGCTGACCTATATTGTGCTTGCCCCTTTCGTAGGACAAATTGCTGATCGGTTTTCGAAAGGCTGGGTTATGCTTTTCGCCAATGGCATCAAATTACTTGGTGCCATCAGTATCTGTATCGATATGAATCCTTTCCTCGGATACACCCTTGTGGGGATTGGCGCCGCTGCCTATTCCCCCGCTAAATACGGAATATTGGGTGAATTAACCGATGGTGGTCGTCTGGTCAAAGCCAATGGTGTGATGGAAGCTTCGACAATTGCAGCCATTTTGATTGGTTCTGTGGCTGGCGGTTTCCTGTCTGATATCAGTTTGGCACTGGCATTAGGTCTTTGTGCTTTGATGTATGGTGCGGCTGTAGTAGCTAATTTCTATATCCCCCGGCTTGCTGCTGCGCGCCAGGGTAAGGGATGGAATCCCAAAAAAATGCTGGTGGATTTTATGGTTGTCTGTTCTGCGCTTTGGCGTAATCAGGAAACGCGATTTTCGCTAGTAGGAACCAGTCTGTTCTGGGGTGCCGGGGTAACTCTGCGCTTCCTGTTAGTAGCGTGGGTTCCCGTCGTGTTGGGGATAGAGGGTAATACGACACCTACGCTGATGAACGCAATGGTTGCCGTTGGCATTATTGTGGGAGCCGGGTTGGCTGCACGGTTTATCACCTTGAAAACAGTTCGCCGTTGTATGCCCGCAGGTATTCTGATCGGCATTATGGTGATTGTTTTTGCTGTTCAGCAATCAATGTGGTCTTCCTATTTGCTCCTAACTGTCCTTGGTGTATTTGGCGGCTTCTTTGTCGTTCCATTGAATGCCTTATTGCAGGAGCATGGAAAACATGAGATGGGCGCAGGTAATGCTGTCGCTGTGCAGAATTTTGGTGAAAACAGCGCGATGCTGGTGATGTTGGGTCTGTATCTAATTTCCATCATGCTGGGCGCATCGGTCGTTACCGTCGGTATTGGTTTTGGTATCTTGTTCTCACTGACAATTGGGGGAGTATGGATTTGGGATCTGCTTCGGAAAAATTAATTTCTTATAGAATTGAAGGCTTGTTATGGATGAAAAAATCCTGAATCAGCTTAGTATTGAAATTGGAAAGAAGCTCCAGCGGAAGAAATTATCCTTAACCTGTGCAGAATCCTGCACAGGGGGCTGGATTGCTAAAGTGATCACAGATATTGCGGGAAGTTCGGCCTATTTTAACCGTGGTTTCGTGACCTATGGCAATGATTCTAAAAATGAAATGCTGGGTGTATCACAGGCATCTCTGATGCAGTTTGGTGCGGTGAGTGAACAGGTCGTTAAAGAAATGGCAGTAGGGGCATTAAAAGCGGCCAGAGCAGATTTTGCTGTTTCTGTCAGTGGCATCGCAGGTCCGGGTGGTGGTAGTGAAGAAAAACCGACGGGAACGGTCTGTTTTGGGTTTGCCTACCGTAATCGTGAGGATGTACATACCGTGACATATCGCCAGCATTTTACGGGTGAGCGCAATGCAGTACGGCTTCAGGCCGTTATTTTTTCTTTAAAAACACTGCTGGAAGAAATCATAAAAAATTAGCTTGATGCTGTATGATTATACAGTATAATTAATTCCAGCACTTTGGTATCAGAAACGGTTTATCAGCAGTGGGGCAGCCCCTTCATTGCTTACGAAGGAGTAAACATGGCTAACGATGAAAACAAACAAAAAGCACTAGCAGCGGCGCTGGGTCAAATTGAAAAACAATTTGGTAAAGGTTCTATCATGCGTCTGGGCGAAAACCGCTCAATGGATGTTGAAACTATCTCTACTGGCTCCCTCTCACTGGATATAGCTTTAGGTGCGGGTGGTTTGCCAATGGGTCGTATTGTTGAAATATACGGGCCTGAATCTTCCGGTAAAACAACATTGACACTGCAAGTTATTGCTTCTGCCCAGCGTGAAGGCAAAACCTGTGCTTTTATTGATGCCGAACATGCCCTTGATCCGGTTTATGCCAAAAAGTTGGGCGTAGATATTGATAATCTGCTGTGCTCCCAGCCTGATACCGGTGAACAGGCACTGGAAATCTGTGATGCCTTGTCACGCTCTGGGGCAGTTGACGTCATCGTTGTTGACTCCGTTGCTGCATTAACCCCGAAAGCGGAAATCGAAGGTGAGATCGGCGATTCCCATATGGGATTGGCTGCTCGTATGATGAGTCAGGCAATGCGTAAGTTGGCAGGTAACCTGAAAAACTCGAATACTCTGCTAATCTTTATCAACCAGATCCGTATGAAAATTGGCGTGATGTTTGGTAACCCAGAAACCACAACGGGTGGTAACGCACTGAAATTCTATGCATCTGTCCGTTTGGATATCCGCCGCACTGGTTCCGTAAAAAATGGCGATGAAGTTGTTGGCAGTGAGACTCGTGTGAAAGTAGTCAAGAACAAAATTGCGGCACCATTCAAACAAGCTGAATTCCAGATTTTGTATGGTGAAGGCATTAACACCTTTGGCGAATTGGTCGACTTGGGCGTTAAACACAAAATGGTCGAAAAAGCAGGTGCATGGTACAGCTATAACGGGGATAAGATCGGGCAGGGTAAAGCTAATGCTACTATTTACCTGAAAGAGCACCCAGAAATCTCTGCTGAGCTGGATAAAAAACTGCGTGAATTACTGTTAAATAATGCAGGTGGATTCAATAGTGCAGTCTCTGATTATGAAGCTGATTATGAAGACAACGGTGAAGAAGTGAAAAATGAAGAGTTTTAATCACTCTTTTACTCTGTCGTGACAAACTGCCTTTTGAAGAACCACATCCTGTCGGGATGTGGTTTTTGTTTTTATAGGAGTAATCAACATCATTGATATAGGGATACTGAAACTGGCTTGACAAACAGACTTTCAGAAAATATCCAGACGAATTACAATGCTGAAAAGCGGATGAATTTATATGGGATTTTACTTCTTATGGAAGACATTCTATCTTAACCCTATTTTAATTTATTCGTGAGTTGAAATGGTGGATACGCTATATACCACTTCAACCATACATGAATCTGTTTTTTCAGCTTGATTTCGGGACAATTATGAGCAAAAGCACCGCTGAGATCCGTCAGGCGTTTCTTGACTTTTTTCACACTAAAGGGCACCAGATAGTACCAAGTAGTTCACTGGTGCCAAATAATGATCCAACCTTGTTGTTCACTAACGCAGGAATGAATCAGTTTAAAGATGTTTTTCTTGGGTTGGATAAAAGGCCTTATTCTCGAGCAACAACGGCTCAGCGTTGTGTTCGTGCTGGCGGTAAGCATAACGATTTAGAAAATGTTGGTTATACAGCCCGTCACCATACTTTCTTCGAAATGTTGGGTAATTTCAGTTTTGGCGATTATTTTAAACAAGATGCGATTAAATACGCATGGGAACTGCTGACAGGCAAAGAGTGGTTCAATCTGCCAAAAGAAAAACTGTGGGTTACTGTCTATGAGACAGACGATGAAGCCTATGATATCTGGCACAAAGAAGTTGGTATTCCAGCAGAAAGAATTATTCGAATCGGTGATAACAAAGGCGCTCCTTATGCATCAGATAACTTCTGGCAAATGGGAGATACCGGTCCTTGTGGTCCTTGTACAGAAATTTTTTATGACCACGGTGAGCATATTTGGGGTGGGCCTCCAGGCAGCCCAGAAGAAGACGGTGACAGGTATATTGAAATCTGGAACATCGTTTTTATGCAGTTTAATCGCCACGTGGATGGCACAATGGAGCCATTACCAAAACCTTCCGTTGATACCGGAATGGGTTTGGAACGTCTCACCGCAGTGTTACAGCACGTCAATTCCAACTACGATATCGACTTATTCTGCGATCTAATTGCTTCTGTGGCAGAAGTGACTGGCGCAACCGATCTTACCAACAAATCTCTGCGTGTTATTGCAGACCATATCCGCTCATGTGCCTTCTTGGTTTGTGATGGGGTTGTCCCGTCGAATGAGAACCGTGGTTATGTGTTGCGCCGTATCATTCGTCGTGCAGTTCGCCATGGCAACATGCTGGGTGCAAAAGAAACCTTCTTCTATAAACTGGTTGCTCCACTGATCAAAATCATGGGCTCGGCAGGCGATGAGCTAAAACGTCAGCAGTCATTGGTTGAACAGGTATTGAAAACTGAGGAAGAGCAATTTGCCCGTACGCTGGAACGCGGTCTGCAATTGCTGGATGAAGAACTGGAAAAATTGTCTGGGGATACCCTTGATGGCGAAACTGCTTTTCGCCTCTATGATACCTATGGTTTCCCAGTTGATCTGACGGCGGATGTTTGCCGTGAGCGTAATATCAAAGTTGATGAAGTCGGTTTTGATGTTGCGATGGAAAACCAACGTCGCCGAGCACGTGAATCCAGTGGTTTTGGCACAGATTATAACGAACAGATCAAAGTTGACGGTCGCAGTGATTTTTCTGGTTACGAACATAACTCACAGCAAGCGACGGTGATGGCGATTTTCCGTCATGGTGAAGCGATTGATCAGATTCATGCAGGTGAAGAAGCGATCGTTATACTTGATAAGACAGCGTTCTATGCTGAGTCTGGTGGACAGGTTGGTGATACAGGTAATCTGTCCAATGGTAACGGGATATTTGAGGTTACTGATACACAAAAATACGGTCAGGCAATTGGTCACATTGGTAAATTGATAAATGGCACTTTGAACGTTAATAATACAATTAATGCTGAGATTAATAGGGTACGCCGAGATTCGATTCGTTTGAATCACTCCGCAACTCATTTGCTACATGCGGCATTACGTCAGATTCTGGGGGAACATGTTTCTCAGAAGGGTTCTTTAGTAAATGATAAATATCTGCGTTTTGACTTCTCTCATTTTGAAGCAATGAAGTTAGAACAGATCCGTCAGGTAGAAAATCTGGTGAATGAAGAAATCCGCAAAAATTTATCAATTGTTACAGAATTAATGGAATTGGAAGAAGCAAAAACCAAAGGTGCCATGGCACTGTTTGGTGAGAAGTATGATGAACAGGTACGTGTATTGAGCATGGGAGATTTTTCTACTGAGTTATGTGGTGGAACTCATGCTAGCCGTACTGGTGATATTGGGTTATTTCGTATTTCCAGTGAATCAGGTACAGCTGCAGGGATTCGTCGTATAGAAGCTATCACGGGGCAAACTGCACTGAATTCTGTTTATCAGCAGACGGATTTACTGCAAGATATTGCTCATCTTGTGAAAAGCGATATAAGTAGCCTGAATGAGAAAGTGAAAACGACACTGGATAGAACAAAACAGTTGGAAAAAGAGTTGCAACACTTGAAGTCTCAGCAAGCAGCTCAGGAAAGCTCCTCTTTGGCGAATCAAACTAAAGAGATTCAGGGAGTTCGCCTACTGGTAACACAATTGGGTGATACTGAACCAAAAATGCTCAGAACGATGGTTGATGAACTGAAAAACCAACTGGGATCAGCAATTATTGTGCTTTCTACTGTGACTGGTGATAAAGTCACCCTAATTGTTGGTATAACGAAGGATTTGACTGCTAGAATAAAAGCAGGCGATTTAATCTCTTTTGTTGCCCAGCAAGTTGGAGGTAAAGGAGGAGGACGTCCTGATCTGGCACAGGCTGGCGGAACTGATGTAGCAGCTCTTCCTTCCGCATTAGCTAGTGTAGAAGAGTGGGTAACATTGCGGTTATAGTTGGTATTGCCGTGACAGCCACGGCACCATGAAAGTGTTTTTTATGGTGCCGGATGTTTTTTTGTTGTGAAATTGTTGAAATGTTGGGCGCATACTTATATTTTAGCTATCCTATAGATATAGGAATGTGTTCAAAACTGCTTATACTTTAAGTAGATATCATTGCTTTACGTTTTCACGGTGTTTGATGGATAATAGCGGGGAAACCTAGAGACCCGACTCTTTTAAATTTTCAAGGAGCAAAGAATGCTTATTCTGACTCGTCGAGTTGGTGAAACGCTCATGATAGGCGATGAGGTAACAGTCACAGTACTGGGAGTTAAAGGCAACCAAGTTCGCATTGGTGTGAATGCGCCCAAGGAAGTTTCTGTTCACCGTGAAGAAATTTATCAACGGATTCAGGCAGAGAAATCTCAGCCTACAACTTTTTAATTCAAGAATGGCGTCCACTCTTTTTTAAGACTTGGGCGCTACTTTGCTTCCCCTCTCTCCAAATTGAAGTGATTCACGCTTCGTTACTACCTTATTTTTATTCTCTCACGTCTTTTTATTTCCTATCTGTTGAAAAAGCATCGTTCATGAGGTTATAGCGGTGAATAATCATTTTCATAAATTTTAACGAGACTTAAGGAATTATGCTGTTGATAAAATAGCCTCTTAGCCGTTAAACTAAACATTCTGCATGCTAAGCATCCAAACGGAAAAAAAGTTGCGAAAAATTGTTTGACTTATCAGGCAGGGAAAGTAATATGTGCGCCATCGCAGCGACGAAGAGTTTGAAGAAAAGCTTCTGAGTAAGTTTCAGAAGTAAAGGTTCTGAAAAATTCACGAAGTGAAAACTTCAAGGTCGCAAGTTTTAAAGCGAATGGTGAGGTGGCCGAGAGGCTGAAGGCGCTCCCCTGCTAAGGGAGTATGTGGTTAAGAGCTGCATCGAGGGTTCGAATCCCTCCCTCACCGCCATTTTAAGAATGCATCCATAGCTCAGCTGGATAGAGTACTCGGCTACGAACCGAGCGGTCGGAGGTTCGAATCCTCCTGGATGCACCATTTTAATCACCGTAATTTTTAGGTGTCCCAATTCTGGAAAATCAGGCAATCAGCAGCGCCTGAACAGAAATAGAAAACTGACAACGCATCCATAGCTCAGCTGGATAGAGTACTCGGCTACGAACCGAGCGGTCGGAGGTTCGAATCCTCCTGGATGCACCATATTCAATACCATGATTTCATTATGGTATTTAGAATCTGGGAATAAGGTAGTTAATAGCGCCTGACCAGAAATAGAAAACTGATAACGCATCCATAGCTCAGCTGGATAGAGTACTCGGCTACGAACCGAGCGGTCGGAGGTTCGAATCCTCCTGGATGCACCATATTAGCCCCTACCTTGATAAGGTGGGGGCTTTTTCGCTTATCACCTTTCATATATTACATTTCTCTTATCATCCGAACTCATATTTTATTCAATCGTATATCATCAGGATTATGTAATCAGCGACAATCTGGCTTGTTTGATATAAAGTAAATGCTTAGTAATAATCTTTTTAAAACTCCACGGGAGGTCAAATTGATCCCGGACGTATCAAAAGCATTGTCATGGCTAGAGGCAAATCCTACTGTATTGAACGGTATTTGTCGCGGTATTGAGCGTGAAACATTGCGTGTTACTCCAGACGGCCATTTAGCTATGACAGGGCATCCAGAACCACTTGGTGCTTCTTTAACGCATAAATGGATTACAACTGATTTTGCTGAATCTCTATTGGAGTTTATTACCCCCGTTGATAGTGACATAGAAAGAACGGTCGCTTTCCTTAAAGATTTACATCGTTACACTGCCCAGAACTTGGGCAATGAAAAAATGTGGCCTTTGAGTATGCCATGCTTTATTGACAAAGAGGAAAACATCACTCTGGCACAATATGGCACGTCCAATGTGGGGCGGTTTAAGACCTTATACCGTGAGGGATTGAAAAGCCGTTACGGTGCATTGATGCAGACCATTTCTGGCGTACATTATAACTTCTCGTTGCCAATAAGTTTCTGGCAGGCATGGTTAGGCATCAAAGATGCAGAAAGTGGGAAAGAACAGATTTCAGACGGATATTTTCGTCTGATCCGTAATTATTATCGTTTTGGATGGGTGATCCCTTATTTATTTGGTGCATCACCCGCGATTTGTTCTTCGTTCTTACGTGGGCGAGAGACAACACTCCCTTTTGAGGAAACTGAAAAAGGGACTTGTTACCTGCCTTATGCAACCTCGTTGAGAATGAGTGACTTGGGGTATACCAACAAATCACAAAGTGATCTGAATATTACCTTTAATAATCTCCATTCGTATGTAGAAGGTCTTAAAAAAGCCATTCATAAACCATCTATAGAGTTTGCGGCTTTGGGAAGCAAAAAAGATGGTAAACACCTGCAGCTTAACACTAATGTTCTTCAAATTGAGAATGAACTGTATGCACCGATTCGTCCCAAACGAGTCACTCAAGAGAGCGAATCGCCCTCTGATGCTTTGCTGCGTGGCGGTGTAGAGTATATCGAAGTTCGTTCTCTGGATATTAATCCTTTCACGGCGATTGGCGTCAATGAAATTCAGATCCGCTTTCTTGATCTATTTTTGATATGGTGTGCTTTGGCTGATGCTCCTGAAATGAGTAGCAAGGAACTTGACTGTTGTCGTCAAAACTGGAATAAGGTCATTTTGGAAGGGCGTAAACCAGGGTTGAATATTGGCATTGGTTATGGTATAGAGCAGCAGCCACTTAAAACAGTTGGTCAAGAATTATTCAAGGATTTAGAGCGTGTAGCTGAAGTCTTGGATACCTGTTCTGGAACACAATATCAATCAGCTTGCAAAGAGTTGGTTGGTATGTTTGAAAATCCATCATTGACATTTTCAGCCCGTGTACTGGGCAATATGAAAGCTCAAGGGATTGTTGGTTTTGGATTGGAATTGGCAACCAAGTATCATCGTGAATTGCTTGAAGAACCGTATTCAATCCTGAGTGAAGAATGTTTTTCTGTTGAGCGTCATGCTTCGATAGAACGGCAAAAGAGCTTAGAGCAGCAAGACAGCATGGATTTTGAAGATTACCTAAAACTACATGCTGGGTATTAAAAAAGAAAATGGCCACCAGTGGTGGCCGAAATAAAATCTCTTAGAAAATAGGGATGATAACAATTTTGCGCGTCTTCATATCTTATGACCAGCCGCAAATGAAAAGGTTTCATCTATCTGAAAAAAATTTCGTAAAAAATCTGATACCTCAGGAGGTAGTATTATGCCTTTATTAGATAGTTTTACAGTTGACCATACTCGTATGGAGGCACCTGCTGTTAGAGTTGCCAAAACGATGAAAACACCTCATGGTGATACCATCACAGTATTTGATTTACGTTTTTGTGTTCCGAACAAAGAAGTGATGCCAGAAAAAGGGATTCATACCCTGGAACATTTGTTTGCGGGCTTTATGCGTAACCATTTGAATGGTGATGGTGTTGAAATTATCGATATCTCTCCAATGGGATGCCGCACTGGTTTTTATATGAGCTTGATTGGTGAACCAGCTGAACTGAGGGTAGCCGAGTCTTGGAAAGCAGCTATGGCTGATGTACTGAAGGTTAAAGATCAGAATCAGATCCCAGAATTGAACATTTATCAATGTGGTACTTATGAGATGCATTCTTTGCAAGAAGCGCAGGACATAGCTCGCCATATTCTTGATGCAGATGTTCGAGTCAACCTCAATGATGAGCTAGCGCTACCTGAAGATAAATTAGTTGAACTTCAAGTGTAGTATGGTTAGAGGGTGTGTAATTTGTTGAAAAGATATGTCTGATGTCTACACACGTTCTTTTTAGCCGTAAAAGTCTTGTTAAAAACGGCTAAACCTATCTTATATTGACGGGGTTGGCTTATTTTTTGCTAACCCTGTATTAAATTCATTTTTTATTCATGAATAAATAATTGGAAGAATGATATTTCATTATTGAAATAATAACATATGTATAGATATATGTCCGAAAATTTAGATTTTTAATATAGGCGGATTCATATAATAATTGAGAGTATGGAGCTAATTTTGAATGCAGAGGTAGAAAATGAATCTTATATTATGGAGTGAGGGGATGGTTAGCTAGATAACGATGTGACAGATGCTGTTAGCACATATTCGGTAGGTAGTGACGTTTGTTGCTTAACACAAGCGATTAGTGCAAATGATAACAAAATTCAATGAATAACTCTTATTAGGAAAAAATAAGAAAACTGAATTCTTGTTTAGGATACGTTTATTATTTTTTTTAAAAAACATGTCAAATTATCTATGAAAATATAATTGATCTCGTGTCATGTTAGTTTTCAAGTAAGGTAAATACATTAAATTTAATTGTATTTGAGAGGGAGTTATGAAATTAAAGTACCTTAGTTCAGGAATAATTATAACTGCTTTAATATTAACTCCAGCAATATCAGCGGCAAACGAAGTTGAATCTAGATATAAACAACCTATAAAAACATTATCAATACAGCAAGAAAATACAACATTACCTTATATACTCACCACTGGTGACGCTAATGGAAGTAACTGTGGTAATGGCAATAACTCTTCTGGGAAAGGAGGGAATGGTGGCAAAAATGGAAATGGAGGTGGTAAAGGTGGTGGTAAGGGTAAAGCATAAATAAACAACAACGTAACTTATTAGTCAATTTGATACGTTACGTTAATTTGGTTTTTATAAATAAATTTTATATTACGGAGATAAATAAAAATGAAACTAAGCACAATTATCATAATGACATCTATATTAAGTTTTCCTTTTTCATCATTACATGCTGAATCCGAAAACAAACTCAGTGTAAAAACATCCGACTGCAATAAATTAAATGGAGAACCCGGCCAAAATGGTAAAAACGGAATACCTAACAGTAATTGCAAGGATGGAGGCAAAGGTGGAGACGGGAAAAATTCGGGACAATCAGGTGGTAATGGCGGTAACGGTGGTAACGGTGCACCTGATGGCGGTAACGGTGGCGATGGAGGTGATGGTGCGTCAGGTGGCAGTGATAGCAATGGTGATGCTAATGGAGGCAATGGAGGCGATGGAGGCGATGCTGGGAAAGGTAGAAAATCGGGTTCAAACGGCGGGTATGATGGACAAAGGGGTAAGAATGGATAACTATTGAAATTGAAAAACGCTATCCCTGATAGGAACATATTTCCTTCAGGGGAGTATGTTCCTATCAGGGATAGTAGACTAGAAATATACAATTTAGACTTAGAGTGTATCCCAATAGGAGATATTTGATATTATAGTCAGCCTGTTTTTTTACATTTAGGGGATTTTTTCATGAATAAGAAATCAATAGCCCAATGGTTCATTTCTGATGAACTCTGGCAGAAAATTGAACCCTTACTCCCTCCACATAAAACCCATCACCCTTTGGGCTGCCATCGCCGCCGTGTCGATAATCGGGCCGCTATGAATGCTATCTTTTTTGTGTTACGAACCGGATGCCAGTGGAATGCCCTCAATGCCACAGGGATTTGTTCTTCAAGCAGTGCTCACCGCCGTTTTCAGGAATGGGTGGCGGGAGGCGTCTTTGAGCGACTCTGGCAAAATGGCTTACTCGCCAGTGAAAAAATAGGGGCTATCGACTGGGGCAAATTGGCACTGGATGGCTGTTTGACTAAAGCGCCCCTGGCCGGCTCAAAAAAACAGGCCGCAACCCAACAGACCGGGGAAAACAAGGCGTAAAGCGAAGTTTGCTCACGGATGGACAGGGCTTGCCATTAGCGATTGCCGTTGCGCCCGCTAATATTCATGATATCAGACTTGTTATAGCCACCCTGGACGGTTTACAGACAGGACGCCGGGGTTATGGAACCAAACTCCATCTGGATAAAGCTTATGAGGCGGAATGGCTGGAAAAAGAATTAAAAACCCGTGGATACGTCCCCTGCATACAATCAAGAAAAGAAGAACAAGATGCGCTGGCCGAACAATATGATTTTAAAGTGAACCGTTGGGTTGTTGAAAGGACACACAGTTGGCTTAATCGTTTTCGTCGTATTCTGGTTCGTTGGGAAAAACGGGTTGAAAATTATGAAGCCATGCTTCATTTGGCTTGTAGTTTAATTGTCTGGAATATAATCCTATTGGGATAGGCTCTTAGAAGGAATCATTTGCATATTGTTTTGCAGATTTTTCGACCTTGTTTAGTATTTTGTGTAATCACCACTTCCGATTAAATGTGACCGTCCAGGTGGTTAGCCCCAGATCGATAAAGGCGGTCATGTATTAAATGGTTAGTTGCTGTGATATGCTTCCGGCTTTTTAAGGATGAAGTATGGCCAAAGTTGATGTCTATTGCCGTTATTGCCACAAATCAGAACAGGTCAAAGGACATGGGAAAGGAAATGGCGGACATCCTCGTTATCGCTGTTATAGCTGCTGTAAGGTCTTTCAGTTGGCGTATACCTATCAGGCCTGCAAACCCGGCGTTAAAGAACAGATTGTCGATATCGCGATGAATAACGGGGGAATTCGTGACACCGCTCGGATCCTGAAAGTCGCCACCGCCACCGTCATGAAAACATTAAAAACCTCAGACCCCGAAACGTAACGACACTTCCCCTTGCGGAATGTGGCATCCAGATTGTCTGTGAAATCGACGAGCAATGGTCGTTTGTCGGCAATAAGAAAAACCAACGCTGGCTTTGGTATGCTTGGGAACCCCGCCTGAAGCGAATAGTGGCTCATGTTTTTGGCGATCGCAGTCGAAAAACGTTAGACAAGCTGCTTACCCTCTTATCTTCCTTTACTATTCGGTTTTACTGCACGGATGACTATGTTGTTTATGACCCACTTCCCGAGGAAGAGCACTTGACTGGAAAGGCGTTTACTCAGCGTATAGAGAGAACGAATTTAACGCATCGTACCCGAATCAAAAGGCTGAATAGAAAAACCATTGGGTATTCAAAATCGGAAGAAATGCACGATAAAGTGATAGGAACCTTTATTGAACGTGAACATTATTTTTAATACCTAATCTAATCATTTAATACATGACCATAAAGGCTATTTCTATCCCGGCCCTGATTTATTCAACAAAGCCACACTAATAGTGATAATACCTACTTATTCAGAAAATTTTTCTGCTTGATTAATAGGAGTCACTCTCACCTGTTTGATGACATTACCGTGTACCGATAGAATTTCAAAATTATATTTATTAATCTGCACCTGAGCGTTCAATTCGGGAATTTCACCCAACTCTTCTAGAATCATGCCGTTCATTGTTCTTGGTCCATCTGCAGGCAATGCCCAGCCGAAGACTTTGTTTAATTCGCGGATATTAGCTGTACCATCAACTAGAACAGTACCATCACTCTGTGGCATTACTTCTTCTGCTAAAGTAGGGGACATAGAAGTAGTAAAATCACCGACAATTTCTTCCAAAATATCTTCGACAGTAACAAGCCCCTGAATATCGCCATATTCGTCAACGATTAAGCCAGCTTTTTGCTTGTTGCGTTGGAAATTAATCAACTGAGTGTTCAGCGGGATGCTGACAGGAATAAAGTAGATCTTATCTGCGGCTTTAATCAGATTTCTTTTCGTAAACGCTTTTTTCTCCATCATGAGGCGATAGGCTTCACGTACACGCAGCATGCCAATGGCATCATCGAGAGAATCGCGGTAAAGCACAATTCTACCATGTGGTGAATGAGTTAGTTGTCGCATCACTGACTTCCAGTCATCATTAATGTCAATGCCGACAATCTCATTACGGGGCACCATGATATCGGCAACAGTCACTTTCTCAAGATCTAATATTGAAATAAGCATATCTTGATTACGGCGTGAGAGATTGGTGTTTGACTCATTCACAATTGTGCGCAATTCATCTTTGCTGACAGCATCACTGCGAATGTCAAAGGTCTTTATGCCTAGACAGCGCATCAGCAGTAAACTGATTTTATTAAATGCCCACACAAGGGGAAGCATGATTTTTTCCAGTGGGCGCAGTAGGAAACTGCTAGGAAATGCCACTTTTTCTGGATAAAGTGCAGCGATAGTTTTGGGCATTACTTCAGCAAAAACTAGAATCACAAAAGTCAGTATGCCAGTGGCGATGGCAACACCTGCATCTTGATAAAGACGCATCCCCACAATAGTGGCAAGTGAAGAGGCCAGAATATTGATGAGGTTATTACCGATAAGGATAAGACTAATCAGCCTGTCAGGACGACGCAGTAGTGATTCTACCCTCCGTGCAGGACGGCTACCTTGTTTTGCCAGATGGCGTAATCGATAACGGTTTATGGTCATCATGCTAGTTTCTGAGGCAGAAAAATAGGCAGAAATGATGACCATGATGACAAGAATAATGATTAATGTGCTTGTTGAAACATTCTCCAAAGCAAAATTCCTTTCTAATATTTATACAGATTGGCTACAGTGATCCCTTGACCGTTAATAAACCATAATTTCCTGTAATAGCCTGCCGCCAAAAAAGGCGAGTGTCAGAATAAACGCGCCAATCAGATTGAACCAAATGACACGTTTACCGCGCCATCCTTCATGATAGTGACCCCAGAGTAAGATAACGTAGACAAACCATGCAATGATAGATAAAACGGATTTGTGAATATTCTCTTTACCGAAAATATTATCCATGTACATGATTCCTGTACATAACGTCAATGTGAGTAAAATGACACCGACTTGGGTAATGTGAAACATTTTGCGTTCAATGGTCATTAGAGGGGGCATGCCAGAAGAAAAAGAGAATTTTTTCTTTTTAAGCAGATGATCCAACCAGCCCAGTTGTAGTGCATATAGTGCAGCGATAAGTAAGGTGGCATACCCAAGGAGTGCTAATCCAATATGAATGAATAACTCGATACTGTCTTCCAGATGGGTAATGAACGCTCCTGGCACCATACTGGCCAGCATTAAATTTGTCATGGCGAAACTGTAAACGATGGGTTGCAGAAACCATGCCCGACCACGGAAAGCCACGACAGTCATAATGGTGCTCATGAGTAAGCTGACAATCGAGCCTAAATTTAACAACGTGAGATTTTGGCCGCTGCTGACATGAAAAATCTGATATTTCAATGCAATCGCATGATTAATCAGGGCCATAATAGAGAAAAGCAGAGCCAGCTTTTGATAACTGTTTTGTTGCCGCAATAAACCCGGCACAATGAGCATCAGGCTAATGAGATAAGCAAGTAAAGCAATAATTGAAAATACTGGCATAACGTTTGTCGTTTTCGCAATAATGTTAGATGGAACTTAAAATTTAAGTATAACGCTAGCTGAGGTAGCCTCCAACCGTTGTTAATCATACTTGGTAATCTCTTTGCAGAGATTGGATCATCATCGTGTTATAATTCGCTAAATTTGCCTTACAGGTAGCCCCTTTTGTAGATATCTGAGCTGAGACAATGTTTGATAATTTAACTGACAGACTATCGCGCACATTGCGCAATATCAGTGGCCGCGGACGGCTGACTGAAGATAATATTAAAGATACATTGCGTGAAGTTCGCATGGCTTTGCTCGAAGCAGATGTTGCATTGCCTGTCGTGCGTGATTTTATTTCACGAATCAAAGAGAATGCCGTAGGGCATGAAGTTAACAAAAGTCTGACTCCAGGACAGGAATTCGTCAAAATCGTTCAGAATGAATTGGTTAAGGCGATGGGAGAGGTAAACAGTGAGTTGAACCTTTCTGCACAGCCACCTGCTGTAGTCCTGATGGCGGGTTTGCAAGGCGCGGGTAAAACAACCAGCGTTGCAAAATTGGGCAAACTGCTCAAAGAAAAAAATAAGAAAAAAGTACTGGTCGTTTCTGTTGACGTATATCGTCCAGCAGCGATCAAACAGCTTGAAACACTATCTGAAGCTGTTGATATTGATTTTTTTCCTTCAGATCCACAGGAAAAACCAGTTGATATCGCCAATAAGGCTATCCAGCACGCCAAACTGAAATTCTATGATGTGCTGTTGGTCGATACTGCAGGTCGTCTGCATGTTGATGAAGCAATGATGGACGAAATTAAAGCGGTTCATGCGGCCATCAACCCTGTTGAAACTTTATTTGTTGTTGATGCAATGACTGGGCAGGATGCAGCAAATACGGCGAAAGCATTTAATGAAGCATTGCCATTGACAGGGGTTGTTCTGACCAAAGTTGATGGTGATGCTCGCGGTGGTGCTGCGCTTTCCATTCGTCATATTACTGGAAAACCAATTAAATTCCTTGGGGTTGGTGAAAAAACAGACGCATTGGAGCCTTTCCATCCAGATCGCATTGCATCCCGTATTCTGGGTATGGGAGATGTGCTTTCATTGATTGAGGAAATTGAAAGCAAAGTTGACCGAACCCAAGCAGAGAAACTCGCATCAAAACTGAAAAAAGGTGATGGTTTTGATTTAAATGACTTCCTTGATCAGCTCAAGCAAATGCGCAATATGGGTGGTATGACCAGTATGTTGAGCAAAATGCCGGGCATGTCGCAGATCCCTGATGCCGTCAAGTCCCAAATGGATGACAAAGTTCTGGTGAAAATGGAAGCCATTATCAATTCAATGACCCGTAAAGAGCGTGAAAAACCGGAGATTATCAAAGGTTCCCGCAAACGTCGGATTGCGTCAGGGTCTGGTACTCAGGTGCAGGATGTTAACCGTTTGCTGAAACAGTTTGATGAAATGCAACGTATGATGAAAAAGATGAAGAAAGGTGGTTTAGCCAAAATGATGAAAGGCATGAAAGGCATGCTGCCACCTGGCTTTATGGGGCGATAATTAACAAAGTCGAGAAAGAAAGTACTCTTTGGATTGCTTTTTGCGCCAAAGTGAGTAAAATTTTCGAGCTTTTTATATGAATAGCCGGACTTCATTCCTCGATGAAGTCTGGTTGTTTTGTTAACTAATGAGGATGTTATGGTAACAATTCGTTTAGCTCGTGGCGGCGCAAAAAAGCGTCCGTTTTATCAAGTAGTCGTGACTGATAGCCGTAATGCGCGTGATGGTCGTTTCATTGAACGCGTTGGTTTCTTCAATCCGATCGCATCAGGGCAAGCAGAAGCTCTGCGTTTAGATCTGGATCGTATCGAACATTGGGTTGGTCTGGGTGCATCTGTGTCTGATCGTGTTTCTGCACTGATCAAAGATGCTAAAAAATCAGCTAAAGCAGCTTAATCTGTCGCGGTGGCAACTATGAGCAAGCAAACGGGCCTGGAGCCGCCTGTTGATCCAATAGTGTTGGGGAAATTGGGTTCCACATATGGCATTCGTGGTTGGCTCAGAGTGTTTTCTTCCACCGAACGTACCGAAGACATTTTTGAATATCAACCGTGGTTTATTCAGCGTTCAGGCCAGTGGCAACATGTTGAGCTGGAAACGTGGAAATACCACAATCAGGATCTGATCATCAAAATCAAAGATATTGATGATCGGGATGCTGCGAATTTATTCACTAACTGTGAAGTGGTGGTGGATTCTACCAAATTACCAGAACTGGAAACCGGTGATTATTACTGGAAAGACCTTATGGGTTGTCAGGTAATAAGTATTGCAGGTTATAACCTTGGAACTATCAACGACATGATGGAAACAGGTTCTAACGATGTGATGGTAATAAAAGCAAACCTGAAAGATGCATTCGGTATCAAGGAACGGTTAGTTCCGTTTCTTGATGGGCAGGTTATCAAGAAAGTCGATCTCGCTACTAAAACTATTGAAGTAGATTGGGATCCTAGTTTTTAATCTCCGGTTAAAACGGTTTAAATGAGTGGGACGCTGTATGTGGATTGGGGTTATTAGCCTGTTTCCTGAAATGTTCCGCGCAATAACCGATTACGGGGTAACTGGTCGGGCTGTAAAAAATGGCCTGTTGAGTATTGAATGCTGGAGTCCTAGGGATTTTACCTACGATAGGCATCGTACCGTTGATAATCGTCCTTATGGCGGTGGTCCAGGAATGCTAATGATGGTGCAACCGTTACGGGAAGCCATCCATGCAGCCAAAGCAGCGGCAGGCGTTAATGCAAAGGTGATTTACCTTTCACCACAGGGGCGCAAACTCGATCAACAGGGAGTTTGTGAGCTGGCAGAAAATGAGAAATTGATTCTTGTTTGTGGCCGTTATGAAGGTATTGATGAGCGTGTTATCCAAACCGAAATTGACGAAGAATGGTCTATCGGGGATTACGTTCTCAGCGGGGGAGAACTTCCTGCAATGACGATGATTGACTCTATATCTCGGTTTATTCCGGGAGTATTGGGGCATCAGGCATCGGCAGAAGAAGACTCGTTTGCTGATGGATTATTGGATTGTCCACATTATACCCGCCCTGAGGTGTTAGATGGGATGGAAGTTCCCCCTGTTTTATTGTCGGGAAACCATGCCGAAATTAATCGCTGGCGAATGAAACAATCGCTTGGCCGAACTTGGTTAAGAAGGCCCGAACTTCTAGAAAGCCTAGCTCTGACTGACGAGCAGAGGATGTTGCTGTCTGAATTCCAACAGGAATATCAGGATCAGGCAACGAGTTAATCCAGGCATATCCTGTGAAGGCATGTCTTTGATATATCAGTTTATCTAGGGTAAGAGAGTTATTATGAGCAACATTATTAAACAAATTGAACAAGAGCAGATGAAGCAAGACGTACCTTCATTCCGTCCGGGTGACACCGTAGAAGTTAAGGTATGGGTCGTTGAAGGTTCTAAAAAGCGTCTGCAGACATTCGAGGGTGTGGTTATTGCAATTCGTAACCGCGGTCTGCATTCTGCATTCACTGTTCGTAAGATTTCTAACGGCGAAGGAGTTGAGCGTGTATTCCAGACTCACTCCCCTGTCGTAGACAGCATCAGTGTTAAACGTCGTGGTGCCGTTCGTAAAGCTAAACTGTATTACCTGCGTGAGCGTTCTGGTAAGGCGGCTCGTATTAAAGAGCGTCTTAACGCTAGATAATATGCTTTCGCTACATCCGAAAGTTATAGAGGCCTGCATATGCAGGCCTCTAATTATTTATTACAAGGCATTATTTTTTCTATACGGTACGGTATTTTTTGTAATTAAAACTCGTCTAAAAGTAGAGTCTTGCCATCGTACTTGAACTATATTCTTCATACACTTCTTCTTCAGGAAAAAATTTCTTTGAGAAATTGATTTAGAAAAAAATTAATTTCATATTCGGCACTACTATTGAGCAGATGATTTTGATTAAGATAGTACTTTATAATTTGTGATGAAGGTGAGCTGAACAGTATGGGATTCCTAAGAGCACGATAGCGAAAATAAAAAGAGATAGGTTAACAATGAATATATTAGCCAGATCCAAAAATAACGTGGAGACGAGAATAAATGGCATCAATAAAAAAGTGGTGGCTTTGAGAGTGGAACATCGATAATTCATCCGCAATTTGCGAAGTAGATACACAACAGATTACCGCAAGAATGGTGAGCATCACATCTACAGGCAGCCTACTTGGTCTCAGCCAAAAAAAAACAAATGTCAGTATAAAAAGAGTAATATCACCGATCAGTCCCAATTTCATGCCAGCATAACGCGTGTCTATTAATAATTATTTGATTATTATGATAAATTCTAGAATTATTATATTTATTTTTAATAAACGAATAAAAATTAATAACTCTGGTCTTTAAGATTTTTTATTTAGCCATTAATTATAAATATTATTTTATGGTTTTATATAAGCATTAAAATAATATGTTAATTTTAATGAAATCTATATATAAAGACAGAATTTAAATCTTGTTTTTATTGAATGATTTATAAAGATATTTATTTTTTAATAAAGTATTTCCATTGTAAATATAATTATGATATCAATTCATGAAATATTTAGATTAATTAATCTTTTTTTATGGAAATAAAAAATCAAAGGAATTGTTAACGCTATAGAGTCACCGATAGTATACTTACTCTTGATGTAAATAATTATTTACGATAATAGTAAATTATTTACACAATTGGATTGTATTCTTTACTATGCATGGTATGTTGTCTGCCTGACACTCAAAAAAAAACTTAACAAAACAAGGCTGGCATAGAAAATGATCATGCAAAAAGGTGCACTTAATAACATTCATATTCTTGGTGAACAGATTTTTATCACACCTGAGGAACTGAAACAGAAATACCCATTGAGTCGCAACGATCTGCATACCATCACAAATGCCCGTAATACCATCGCTGATATTATTCAGCACCGTGATCCTCGTTTGTTAGTGGTGTGTGGCCCCTGCTCAATTCATGATGTGGACGCTGCCCTCGATTATGCCCGTCGCCTGAAAGTACTTTCTGCTGAATTAAGTGATTGCCTGTATATTGTTATGCGTGTCTATTTTGAAAAACCCCGTACGACAGTTGGTTGGAAAGGCTTAATCAGTGATCCCCATATGGATGGTTCGTTTGATATAGATGCTGGGCTGCATATTGCCCGCAGTTTATTAATGAATTTAGTTAAAATGGGATTACCACTGGCCAATGAAGCACTAGATATTAATAATCCTCAATACTTGGGAGACCTATTCAGTTGGTCAGCTATCGGGGCGAGAACGACAGAATCACAAACTCACCGCGAAATGGCATCGGGATTGTCTGTCTCCGTTGGATTCAAAAATGGGACTGATGGTAATTTGAATACTGCAATTAACGCCATGAAAGCGGCTGCCATGCCACATTGCTTCATGGGAATAAGTCAGTCAGGGCAAGTCTGTCTGCTACAAACTCAAGGTAACCCAAATGGGCATGTTATCCTGCGTGGTGGTGCTGAACCGAATTACAGTTCTGAGCATGTTGCTGACTGCGAAAACCAAATGATCAAGGCAGGTTTAACGCCATCGTTAATGATTGATTGCAGCCATGGTAATTCCAATAAAGATTTTCGTCGTCAGAGCATCGTAGTGGATTCTGTTGCTGAACAGATTATGTCTGGAAATCGATCTATCATTGGTATTATGTTGGAAAGCAACATTCACGAAGGAAATCAGCCTTCAGAACAGCTTCGTTCTGAGATGAAATATGGTGTTTCAGTGACTGATGCCTGTATTAACTGGCAAACCACGGAGCAGGTATTAAGAAAATTACACCAACAAATAGCCCCACGTTTTGCAAAACGTAACATGATGATGGAAAAAGCAGGATAATTGATATGGTAGCAAAATTATCACAATTGCGGGAACAAATTGATGAGGCAGATAAAGCATTATTGGCGTTACTGGCGAAGCGAATGTATTTAGTGGCAGAAGTTGGCGAAATTAAGAGTCAACTGGGTTTGCCGATTTACGTACCAGAAAGGGAAGCGTCCATGCTGGCTTCCCGCCGCCAAGAAGCTGAAGCTATGGGAATTCCGCCAGATTTAATTGAAGATATTTTGCGGCGCATTATGCGAGAGTCCTACGTAAGTGAGAACGATAAAGGATTCAAAAAACTCAGTACCCATCTGATGCCAGTGGTTATTATTGGTGGCTCAGGGAAAATGGGGAGACTGTTTAGCCGCTTGCTGACTTTATCTGGCTACGAAGTTCGGGTTCTTGAGTCAGGAGATTGGGATAAGGCTGAACATATACTGGCAGATGCAGGGATGGTAATCGTCAGTGTGCCGATTCATCTGACAGAAGAGGTTATCCGCCGTTTACCTCCTTTGCCGGAACAGTGTGTTTTGGTTGATTTGGCCTCTATTAAACAAAGGCCGTTAAAGGCGATGCTTGATGTTCATCAAGGCCCTGTTTTAGGGTTGCATCCTATGTTTGGATCCGATGTGGGCAGTTTTGCCAAACAGGTTGTCGTGTATTGTGATGGGCGTCAGCCCGAAGCATACCAATGGTTTTTGGAACAAATATCAGTATGGGGTGCGCGATTACATCAAATTAGCGCAGAGCAGCACGACAAAAATATGAGTTTCATTCAAGCGCTACGTCATTTCACTACTTTTTCTTATGGTCGGCATCTTGCAAAAGAGGATATCGATTTGCAGCAACTGATATCACTATCCTCCCCAATCTATCGATTGGAATTGGCTATGGTTGGTCGATTATTTGCCCAAGATCCTCAGTTATATGCCGATATCATTATGTCCAGTCCTGAAAATATTGAGCTGATCCGCCGTTATCACCAGAGTTTTGGACAGGCGATTGAAATGCTGGAAAGTCAGGATAAGTCGGCTTTTATTGCGAATTTTAACCAAGTGAATGAGTGGTTTGGTGATGAAGCCACTCGATTTATGAAAGAGAGTCAGTCTCTTTTGCAGCAGGCGAGTGATAGCCGGATATAGTGCATTTTACATCGATTCCAAATTGTGAAACCGGATGAAAACATCCGGTTTTCTATTTTAACAGGGATCGATAGAAGTCACATTTTCTGAGGGATAACATCCCAAGACTTTCAAGAACCGGGTGATTTCTGACAATTCTTTAAGTGCCTGTTGCATCTTCATGGAGCGAAGATTGGCTTGTACATCAATATAAAACATCTCTTCCCACGGTTTGCCGTTTATGGGACGTGATTCCAACTTACTCATTATAATATCGTGTTTTTTCAAGATAATAAGCGTATCGACCAGAGCACCAGCCTGCTGTCCTGTTGACATGATAAACGTGGTTTTGGCAGGAACCTGATTTGACACATCAATGGGTTTTTTGGCAACAACAATAAAGCGAGTACTATTATTTTGCTGATTTGCCAAATTGTTTTCCAAAACTCGTAATTTATAGAGTGCCCCCCCTGCTTCACTACCTAACGCTGCCACTTCTGACGAGTTGAGCCCTGCTACTTTCTGCATGGCAGCAGCCGTGCTTTCACAATAGACAATCTTCCAATGAGGAAATTGATTGAGATATTGGTTGCATTGCTGGAAAGGTTGAGAATGGCTATAAACTGTTTTTATTTTTGACGTATCAGTCTCGGTACCAATCAATAAACAGTGATTTATTGGCAGGGTTATCTCCCCAACAAGGAATAATGGTGTCTGCTGTAATAAATCATAAACATCATTTATTGCTCCAGAACTGGTATTTTCGAGAGGCAGGATGCCATAATCTGCTTGACCAATCTCAACCAGCGAAAAAATATCTGGGAATTTGTGACAACTACATTCAATCAACTGATTGAAATGGCGCGCCGAAAATTGACGGGCTGCAATGTGGGAATAGGAACCTTTTGGCCCTAGAAAAGTAATGCGTGCAGAGTCGTAAGGTGTCTGGTTCAGATGCTGTTGAAGCAACGCTTGCTGGGTTAATACTGAATCTTCAATGATCATTTGAAACAGGCGGGTAATATAGAACCCATCTAGACCATGAATTTTGCCTTTATTAATTAACACATTAAGTAGTTCTCGCTCACGGTCTTTATCTCGAACAGGGCGATGTTCGAGAAGTTTAGTCTGCGCAATATCACAGGCTAATTGCCGACGTTTCCCAAGCAGGTCCAGTAAATCTGCATCAATACTGCTGATTTCTTCTCGTATATTAACTAAATTTCGTTCCATAGCATGTTCCTGACGTTTTTATTATGGATATAGATGATGGTCTGCAAAAAAAAACCTCCCATTGATAGGGAGGTTTTTTGTTCGTCTTTTTATCCTTTTTAAAACGAAAAAACCTCCTCATGAGAAGGTAAAAAAGAAAAAGAAGAAAAACAGTTTTATAGCCATGTCATTTATAAGTGTATTACTTTTTTATGGTGCCAATAATATACTTTAATTAACTTATTTGATGTGGAGTGTCAATAGAAAGGCTCTGTAGGGCAATAAAAACGCGCTCATTGAGCGCGTTAAATAAGGTTAAGCTGTGATTAAACTTCTATGTCAAAGTTGGAGTCTTTAACGCTGTGATCTGCACGGCGTGCTTCTCCCTTATGCTGCACTTTATTGAGTTGACGCTCTAATTTTGTTAGTAGTTCGTTGATGGCAGCGTACATATCCTCATGTTTTGCACTAGCAACTAATGTATTGTTTGGTATACCTATTGTGGCATCAGCTAAGAACCCCTGTGGTTCTTTTGTGAGTACGATATGTGGACTAATTAGGTTGACTTGCCATTTGTTCAACTTGTTTAGACGGTCTTCTATGTGGCTACGAATTGCGGGGGTAATTTCCATTTGTTTGCTGGTGATGTTCACTAACATATAGTTACCTCGTTATGTTACTCCGTCTTCGATAGTTTCAGCATACCTTTCTTTGACATAAAAAGAATGATCTAAATCACTTTTATTGGGCTGCTTTGACAGTAAGTAACAGAAGTGTGATTGGTGAGGAAGATATAGAGAATATTTATTGCTAAGAGGGGCATTATGCATCATTATTGGTCAGTTATGGTATTATCAAGACGGTTGATAATCTTAAGATACATTACGCCTAGGGCTAGTTGCTGCTGAAACTAATTAAAGCAGGTTATAGGTTCATTAAGCGTAGCGCCGTAAAAAGGGCATTTGAACTATGAAAAATAACAGCAGCCGTAGCTGCTGTTGATGCTTTTTACTTTTCTTAAATCTTATACTGGGTTAGCCGCAATTAATTTTGCCACTTTATCTGCTTCAGCCATCAGACCCAATTCCTTATAGGAAGCTTCCATGTAAGGAAGTGCTTCTCGGGTCGCTTGAGTATCAGGATAATCCCGTAACATCTGTTCAACTCGACTGACAACGGCCACATAAGCGCTGCGTTTAGTGTAATATTTTACAACCGCAAGTTCATATTTGGCCAAACGTTCTTTGAGGAAGACTAAACGCTTGGCAGCATCGGACGTATACTGACTGTTAGGATAACGGCTGACTAGCAGGTTGAAATCACGGAATGAGGCACGGGCATGTTCAGGATCTCGATCTGAACGATCTATGCCAAAAAAGCTTTGCAGAGTATTGTCATCCAAGGCTTGAGATATCAGAGCACGCAAGTATATCACATAGTCGATATTCGGATGGGTTGGGTTCAGACGCATGAAACGGTCAATGGATGCGAGAGCCATTGGGAATTCTGCTGATTTGTAATAGGCATAAATCAAATCAAGCTGAGTCTGTTGGGAGTACGGTCCAAAAGGATAACGGTTATCAAGGGATTCCAATTGTTTGATAGCCCCTTTATAGTTACCTTCTTGCAGGTGTTTTTGCCCGGCTGAGTAAATTTGAGATTGCGGGATATCAGGAACAGCATCCTTATTGTTGGAGCATCCAGATAAAACCATACTCAATGTGGCTGCTGCCACCAGATATTTCATGCGAATCATCACGTGTTGATTATCCTCTGAGTGTTTTCTGGGAGACTATCCATGAAGTTCCCAGCAAAAGATAGAGCTACAATAGCATATTATTTTAAATGAAACGGCTTTGCCGTCAAAACTCAACGTAAAATACAGAATTTATATATGGCACAAAAAATACGACTTAATGCAACAGTCGCTGAAACACAGCTCGGTCAACGTTTAGATCAGGCTTTGGCTGAATTGTTCTCTGATTATTCAAGATCCCGTATAAAAGAATGGATTTTGGATAATAAAGTTCAGGTTAATGGTAAATTGATCAATAAGCCAAAAGAAAAAGTACTGGGCGGTGAAGTAATTTCCATTGATGCCATCATTGAAGAAGATGCGCGTTGGGAACCACAAGATATCGAGTTGAATATTGTTTATGAAGATGATGATATTCTAGTGATTAACAAACCGCGTGATTTGGTTGTACATCCTGGAGCAGGTAATCCTGATGGTACTGTACTGAATGCCTTGTTATATCGCTATCCTGCAATTGCAGATGTCCCCCGCGCTGGTATTGTACACCGTCTCGATAAAGATACGACTGGATTGATGGTTATCGCAAAAACCGTTCCAGCGCAAACCCGCTTGGTGGAATCCCTACAACTGCGTGAAATTACCCGTGAATATGAAGCGATCGCCTTGGGATGCATGACAGCAGGGGGAATGGTAGAAGAACCTATATCCCGCCATCCGACAAAACGGACACACATGGCAGTGCATCCTATGGGAAAATCGGCAGTTACCCATTATCGGGTTATGGAACATTTCCGGGCACATACTCGTCTGCGTCTGCGACTGGAAACTGGCAGGACACATCAGATCCGTGTCCATATGGCACATATCAAGCATCCTCTGGTTGGTGATCCTTTATACGGTGGCCGTCCTCGTCCGTTAAAAGGTGCTTCAGACGAATTTCGCGAAGTGATGCGCAACTTTGATCGTCAGGCATTGCATGCCACCATGCTACGACTTTACCATCCCATTTCTGGTATTGAGATGGAATGGCATGCAGAATTACCAGATGATATGGTTAAATTGATTGATGTGATGAAAGCGGATGCTGAAACTTTCAAAGATGAGATGGACTGGTAGGTAAATGACCCCACTGATTTTTCCTGATTGGCCACAGCTTGATAATGTTGGTGCTTGCAGCACAACCCGCTTAGGTGGAGTAAGCCTACCGCCTTATGACAGTTTGAATCTGGGTAACCATGTTGGTGATGATTCGAAATGTGTGGAGCGGAACAGAAAACTGCTGGTTGAATATGCCCAGTTGCCACAACAACCTGTCTGGTTGGAACAGGTACACGGAACTCGAGTTATCAATCTGGATGGTCAGCCAGTGAAAGATAATCAGGCTGATGCTGTTTACACGAATATACCCGGGCAGGTTTGTGCTGTCATGACAGCAGATTGCCTGCCTGTTCTTTTCTGCACCATTGCGGGGAATGAAATTGCAGCGGCGCATGCGGGATGGCGTGGGTTATGTACAGGGGTTCTAGAAAATACTGTGACTCAATTTAGCGCAAAACCTGAAATGATCCGCGCATGGTTAGGGCCAGCCATTGGCCCTGAAAAATTTGAGGTGGGTCGTGAAGTTATGGATGCGTTTGTTGTAACCAATCCTGAGCTAGAACAAGCCTTTACACCTTATGGTAATAAATTTTTGGCAAATATCTATTTACTGGCTAAATTGAAGTTGCAGTCTATTGGTATAAATGAAGTTTTTGGAGGGGCTGTTTGTACTGCCACTGAGGAAAGAAACTTTTTCTCCTATCGCCGTGATGGTAACACTGGACGTATGGCAACTTTAATCTGGCTGAGATAATCGGCGTTATAGGATGATTTTTGGTGTTTAGTGGTTAGTTTCCAATTAACTCTTTCAGAGTACCTTGAATATTTAAGGAATGACCTTATCTAGTTTCCAGTAGCAAATTCTGACCAGTATTGGAGGTGTTATGCGTCTGGATCGTCTTACTAATAAATTCCAGCTTGCTCTCGCTGACGCGCAATCTCTTGCATTAGGGCGTGATAATCAATTCATCGAACCGATCCACTTGATGAGCGCATTGCTTCATCAAGAGGGGGGCTCTGTTCGTCCCTTACTAACATTGGCAGGGGTTGATACGAGTAGCATCAACAATCAACTTAACCAAGCCTTAGGTCGATTACCGAAAGTAGAGGGTAATGGTGGTGATGTACAGGTATCCAATGAGCTGGGGCGTTATTTAAACTTGTGTGACAAACTTGCGCAAAAAGCAGGTGACAATTTTATTTCTTCTGAACTCTTTGTTCTGGCGGCAATAGAAGAACGTGGAACATTAAGTGACATACTTAAAGCTGTGGGAACAACCAAAGATAAAATCGCTAAGGCAATAGAACAGATGCGTGGTGGTGAGAAAGTGAGTGATCAAGGTGCTGAAGATCAGCGTCAGGCACTAAAAAAATACACAATCGATCTAACTGAACGTGCCGAACAGGGCAAATTAGATCCCGTGATTGGGCGCGATGAAGAAATTCGCCGGACAATTCAGGTATTACAGCGTAGAACTAAAAATAACCCTGTTCTTATTGGTGAACCGGGTGTTGGGAAAACCGCCATAGTTGAAGGTCTGGCGCAGCGTATTATTAATGCTGAAGTTCCAGAGGGGCTGAAAAACAAACGCGTTCTGTCCCTTGATATGGGAGCGCTAGTGGCGGGTGCGAAATACCGTGGTGAATTTGAAGAACGTTTGAAAGGTGTTTTGAACGATCTCGCCAAACAGGAAGGCTCAGTCATTCTGTTCATTGATGAATTGCATACGGTGGTAGGAGCAGGTAAGGCTGATGGCGCAATGGATGCCGGTAACATGCTTAAACCCGCCTTGGCTCGGGGTGAACTACACTGTGTTGGTGCGACGACACTGGATGAATATCGTCAGTACATTGAAAAAGATGCTGCTTTGGAACGTCGTTTCCAGAAAGTGTATGTGGCGGAGCCAACTGTTGAAGATACCATTGCTATCCTGCGTGGGCTTAAAGAACGCTATGAATTGCATCACCATGTACAAATTACTGATCCAGCAATTGTTGCTGCTGCGACTTTGTCTCATCGCTATATTTCAGATCGTATGTTGCCAGACAAAGCCATCGATCTAATTGATGAAGCAGGAGCAAGTTTGCGTATGCAAATGGATTCTAAACCAGAAGCACTGGATCGTTTGGAGCGTCGGGTTATTCAGTTAAAGCTTGAACAGCAGGCACTGAAAAAAGAATCGGACGATGGCAGTAAAAAACGACTCGAAATGTTGAATATGGAGCTGGTGGAGAAAGAACGCGAATATTCTGAGCTGGAAGAAGAGTGGAAAGCCGAAAAAGCAGAGCTGACTGGCACTCAGAACATTAAAGCAGAATTAGAGAATACGCGCCTTGAATTAGAAAAAGCCCGTCGTAGTGGTGATCTAGCGAAGATGTCTGAAATCCAGTACGGAAAAATTCCAGAATTGGAAAAACGTTTGGCAACGGCAGCAACGGCAGCAACGGCAGAAAGCCATCATATGAAACTGCTGCGTAACAAAGTAACTGATGCCGAAATTGCCGAAATTCTTGCTCGCTGGACGGGGATTCCTGTATCCAGAATGTTGGAGAGTGAAAAAGATAAACTTCTGAGCATGGAGCATGAATTACATAAACGTGTCATCGGGCAAAATGAGGCTGTTGAGGCTGTATCTAATGCAATTCGTCGTAGCCGTGCGGGATTATCCGATCCAAATCGTCCGATTGGTTCTTTTATGTTTTTGGGGCCGACGGGGGTAGGTAAAACCGAATTGTGCAAAGCGTTGGCCAATTTCCTATTCGACAGTGATGATGCGATGGTGCGCCTAGACATGTCGGAATTTATGGAAAAACATACTGTTTCAAGACTGGTGGGGGCTCCTCCTGGATATGTTGGATATGAAGAGGGGGGGTATCTGACAGAAGCGGTGCGTCGTCGCCCTTATTCAGTGATTTTACTGGATGAGATAGAAAAAGCTCATCCTGATGTCTTCAACATTCTGTTACAGGTATTGGATGATGGTCGTCTGACGGATGGACAGGGAAGAACGGTTGATTTTCGCAATACTGTTATAATTATGACCTCTAATCTAGGTTCAGATATAATTCAGGAACGTTTTGGTGCACTGGATTATACGGGAATGAAAGATATGGTGATGGAAGTAGTTGGTCATCATTTCAGACCTGAATTTATTAACCGTGTGGATGAAGTCGTCGTGTTCCATCCATTAGGAAAAGAACATCTGACATCCATTGCGAATATCCAATTACAACGTTTATACCATCGGTTGGAAGAGCGTGGCTATCAGGTTACGATGACATCGACAGCATTAGAGAAACTGAGTGATGCTGGTTTTGATCCTGTATATGGTGCTCGGCCATTAAAACGAGCCATCCAGCAAGAGATCGAAAACCCTTTGGCTCAGAAGATCCTTTCAGGCAAACTAATTCCCGGAAAATTGGTTACTTTAGATCTGGAAAACGACCACATAATTGCAAAACAATGAGATTGTTTGATTGTTTGATTGTTTGATTGTTTGATTGTTTGATTGTTTGATTGTTTGATTGTTTGATTGTTTGATTGTTTGATTGTTTGATTGGTCGATTTTCATAGATAGTCGTCTTTATATAGACAACTCTCATGTGAAATTTTCATGAGGTGATATAAAAAGGTATACCAGAAGTAAAAAAGAGGTGGAAAAACCACTTCTTTTTACATTTTTTAGTCTAACAAAGCACCAATTTGGCTTGCATTGGAGGATAAATAATCGATTGAGTTTTTTTTTTAAAAAAACTATTGCCAGGCACGGAAAAGTCCCTATAATGCGCCACCACTGACCGACGCTGAGCGAAGACACGCCGCCGAGGACAGCGGGAGAAAAGCCCTGAAAATAAAGGCTTGACACCCGGCGAGGAAAGCGTAAGATACGCAGCCTCACGGCACGGAGCCCTGCTCCGGTCGGACCGCTCTTTAACAATTTAATCAGACAATCTGTGTGGGCACTCACAAGACAGTATCGACAGCATCGCAAGATGCCGAAAACTTTAAAGTCTTAAAGAGTGACTAAAACAGTTAATTCATTACGAAATAACAGTAACAATTCTTTGAGCATCAGACTTTTAATTGAAGAGTTTGATCATGGCTCAGATTGAACGCTGGCGGCAGGCCTAACACATGCAAGTCGAGCGGCAGCGGGGGGGAAGCTTGCTTCCCTGCCGGCGAGCGGCGGACGGGTGAGTAATGTCTGGGGATCTGCCCGATGGAGGGGGATAACCACTGGAAACGGTGGCTAATACCGCATAACCTCTCTGGAGCAAAGTGGGGGACCTTCGGGCCTCACGCCATCGGATGAACCCAGATGGGATTAGCTAGTAGGTGGGGTAAAGGCTCACCTAGGCGACGATCCCTAGCTGGTCTGAGAGGATGACCAGCCACACTGGGACTGAGACACGGCCCAGACTCCTACGGGAGGCAGCAGTGGGGAATATTGCACAATGGGCGCAAGCCTGATGCAGCCATGCCGCGTGTATGAAGAAGGCCTTCGGGTTGTAAAGTACTTTCAGCGGGGAGGAAGGCAACAGCGTAAATAGCGTTGTTGATTGACGTTACCCGCAGAAGAAGCACCGGCTAACTCCGTGCCAGCAGCCGCGGTAATACGGAGGGTGCAAGCGTTAATCGGAATTACTGGGCGTAAAGCGCACGCAGGCGGTCAATTAAGTTAGATGTGAAATCCCCGGGCTCAACCTGGGAACGGCATCTAAAACTGGTTGACTAGAGTCTCGTAGAGGGGGGTAGAATTCCACGTGTAGCGGTGAAATGCGTAGAGATGTGGAGGAATACCGGTGGCGAAGGCGGCCCCCTGGACGAAGACTGACGCTCAGGTGCGAAAGCGTGGGGAGCAAACAGGATTAGATACCCTGGTAGTCCACGCTGTAAACGATGTCGATTTGGAGGTTGTGCCCTTGAGGCGTGGCTTCCGGAGCTAACGCGTTAAATCGACCGCCTGGGGAGTACGGCCGCAAGGTTAAAACTCAAATGAATTGACGGGGGCCCGCACAAGCGGTGGAGCATGTGGTTTAATTCGATGCAACGCGAAGAACCTTACCTACTCTTGACATCCTCAGAATCTGCCAGAGATGGCGGAGTGCCTTCGGGACCTGAGAGACAGGTGCTGCATGGCTGTCGTCAGCTCGTGTTGTGAAATGTTGGGTTAAGTCCCGCAACGAGCGCAACCCTTATCCTTTGTTGCCAGCACGTGATGGTGGGAACTCAAGGGAGACTGCCGGTGATAAACCGGAGGAAGGTGGGGATGACGTCAAGTCATCATGGCCCTTACGAGTAGGGCTACACACGTGCTACAATGGCAGATACAAAGAGAAGCGACCTCGCGAGAGCAAGCGGAACTCATAAAGTCTGTCGTAGTCCGGATTGGAGTCTGCAACTCGACTCCATGAAGTCGGAATCGCTAGTAATCGTAGATCAGAATGCTACGGTGAATACGTTCCCGGGCCTTGTACACACCGCCCGTCACACCATGGGAGTGGGTTGCAAAAGAAGTAGGTAGCTTAACCTTCGGGGGGGCGCTTACCACTTTGTGATTCATGACTGGGGTGAAGTCGTAACAAGGTAACCGTAGGGGAACCTGCGGTTGGATCACCTCCTTACCTGAATGATAGTGATTGTGCAGTGTCCACACAGATTGTCTGATGAAAATAGAGTATCACGGTATAGGCTTGTAGCTCAGGTGGTTAGAGCGCACCCCTGATAAGGGTGAGGTCGGTGGTTCAAGTCCACTCAGGCCTACCAGACACGTTGACTCCTGGCCCTTTCCAGGGTGACCCGGTGCGGATGCAGCGGTGTTATCTGCGTTGAAACGGCGGGCGGGGAAACGGTCTGCACAGTTGTCTGACAGGCCGGTGATAACACTGTATGGGGCTATAGCTCAGCTGGGAGAGCGCCTGCCTTGCACGCAGGAGGTCAGCGGTTCGATCCCGCTTAGCTCCACCATACAAATCATTTCAGAACCCATGGGGAAAACACCCGTGTGTTGTGAAATTTTTGCTCTTTAACAATCTGGAACAAGCTGAAAATTTGAAACAATCAGTGCCGTCATGGACGGGACTGGTGAGTCTCTCAAAACGCACACCCGAAGACACCTTCGGGTTGTGAGGTTAAGCGACTAAGCGTACACGGTGGATGCCTAGGCAGTCAGAGGCGATGAAGGGCGTGCTAATCTGCGATAAGCGCCGGTAAGGTGATATGAACCGCAATAACCGGCGATACCCGAATGGGGAAACCCAGTGCAATCCGTTGCACTATCCTGGCCTGAATTCATAGGGTCCGGAGGCGAACCGGGGGAACTGAAACATCTCAGTACCCCGAGGAAAAGAAATCAACCGAGATTCCCCCAGTAGCGGCGAGCGAACGGGGAACAGCCCAGAACCAACATCAGCATCAGCGTCAGGAGAACGGTCTGGAAAGGCCGGCAGTAAAGGGTGATAGCCCCGTATCTGAAGACACTGGTGGTGTGAGTTCGACGAGTAGGGCGGGACACGTGGTATCCTGTCTGAACATGGGGGGACCATCCTCCAAGGCTAAATACTCCTGACTGACCGATAGTGAACCAGTACCGTGAGGGAAAGGCGAAAAGAACCCCGGCGAGGGGAGTGAAATAGAACCTGAAACCGTGTACGTACAAGCAGTGGGAGCCTTGATTTATCAGGGTGACTGCGTACCTTTTGTATAATGGGTCAGCGACTTATATTCTGTAGCAAGGTTAACCGTTTAGGGGAGCCGCAGGGAAACCGAGTCTTAACTGGGCGTTAAGTTGCAGGGTATAGACCCGAAACCCGGTGATCTAGCCATGGGCAGGTTGAAGGTTGGGTAACACTAACTGGAGGACCGAACCGACTAATGTTGAAAAATTAGCGGATGACTTGTGGCTGGGGGTGAAAGGCCAATCAAACCGGGAGATAGCTGGTTCTCCCCGAAAGCTATTTAGGTAGCGCCTCGTGAATTCATCTTCGGGGGTAGAGCACTGTTTCGGCTAGGGGGTCATCCCGACTTACCAACCCGATGCAAACTGCGAATACCGAAGAATGTTATCACGGGAGACACACGGCGGGTGCTAACGTCCGTCGTGAAGAGGGAAACAACCCAGACCGCCAGCTAAGGTCCCCAAGTCATGGTTAAGTGGGAAACGAAGTGGGAAGGCTCAGACAGCCAGGATGTTGGCTTAGAAGCAGCCATCATTTAAAGAAAGCGTAATAGCTCACTGGTCGAGTCGGCCTGCGCGGAAGATGTAACGGGGCTAAACCATGCACCGAAGCTGCGGCAGCAACACTTAGGTGTTGTTGGGTAGGGGAGCGTTCTGTAAGCCTGCGAAGGTGTGCTGTGAGGCATGCTGGAGGTATCAGAAGTGCGAATGCTGACATAAGTAACGATAAAGCGGGTGAAAAACCCGCTCGCCGGAAGACCAAGGGTTCCTGTCCAACGTTAATCGGGGCAGGGTGAGTCGACCCCTAAGGCGAGGCCGAAAGGCGTAGTCGATGGGAAACGGGTTAATATTCCCGTACTCGGTGTTACTGCGAAGGGGGGACGGAGAAGGCTAGACCAGCCGGGCGACGGTTGTCCCGGTTCAAGCGTGTAGGTGGGAAGAATTGGTAAATCCGTTCTTCCGTGAACACTGAGGCGTGATAACGAGGCACTACGGTGCTGAAGTGGTTGATGCCCTGCTTCCAGGAAAAGCCTCTAAGCATCAGGTAACAGTGAATCGTACCCCAAACCGACACAGGTGGTCAGGTAGAGAATACTCAGGCGCTTGAGAGAACTCGGGTGAAGGAACTAGGCAAAATGGTGCCGTAACTTCGGGAGAAGGCACGCTGGCGCCAGGTGACGGGACTTGCTCCCCGAGCCGAGGCCAGTCGCAGATACCAGCTGGCTGCAACTGTTTAATAAAAACACAGCACTGTGCAAACACGAAAGTGGACGTATACGGTGTGACGCCTGCCCGGTGCTGGAAGGTTAATTGATGGGGTTAGCGGCAACGCGAAGCTCTTGATCGAAGCCCCAGTAAACGGCGGCCGTAACTATAACGGTCCTAAGGTAGCGAAATTCCTTGTCGGGTAAGTTCCGACCTGCACGAATGGCGTAATGATGGCCAGGCTGTCTCCACCCGAGACTCAGTGAAATTGAACTCGCTGTGAAGATGCAGTGTACCCGCGGCAAGACGGAAAGACCCCGTGAACCTTTACTATAGCTTGACACTGAACCTTGAACCTTGATGTGTAGGATAGGTGGGAGGCTGTGAAGTGTGGACGCCAGTCTGCACGGAGCCATCCTTGAAATACCACCCTTGAATGTTTGATGTTCTAACGCAGGCCCGTTATCCGGGTCGCGGACAGTGTCTGGTGGGTAGTTTGACTGGGGCGGTCTCCTCCCAAAGCGTAACGGAGGAGCACGAAGGTTAGCTAATCACGGTCGGACATCGTGAGGTTAGTGCAATGGCATAAGCTAGCTTGACTGCGAGAGTGACAGCTCGAGCAGGTACGAAAGTAGGTCATAGTGATCCGGTGGTTCTGAATGGAAGGGCCATCGCTCAACGGATAAAAGGTACTCCGGGGATAACAGGCTGATACCGCCCAAGAGTTCATATCGACGGCGGTGTTTGGCACCTCGATGTCGGCTCATCACATCCTGGGGCTGAAGTAGGTCCCAAGGGTACGGCTGTTCGCCGTTTAAAGTGGTACGCGAGCTGGGTTTAGAACGTCGTGAGACAGTTCGGTCCCTATCTGCCGTGGGCGTTGGAAGATTGAAAGGGGCTGCTCCTAGTACGAGAGGACCGGAGTGGACGCACCACTGGTGTTCGGGTTGTCATGCCAATGGCACTGCCCGGTAGCTAAGTGCGGAAGAGATAACCGCTGAAAGCATCTAAGCGGGAAACTTGCCTTGAGATGAGTCTTCCCTTGTCCCTTGAGGATACTGAAGGAACGTTCAAGACGAGGACGTGGATAGGCTGGGTGTGTAAGCGTAGCGATACGTTGAGCTAACCAGTACTAATGAACCGTGAGGCTTAACCTGACAACACCGAAGGTGTTTTGGTGAGAGAGAGAGACGCAGTTTCAAATGAAAAACAGCAGCTTGTTCGGGATTGAACACAGAATTTGTCTGGCGGCCATAGCGCGGTGGTCCCACCTGATCCCATGCCGAACTCAGCAGTGAAACGCCGTAGCGCCGATGGTAGTGTGGGGTCTCCCCATGTGAGAGTAGGGCACTGCCAGACATCTATTTAGCCAGAGAAGCCACCCACCGGGTGGCTTTTTTGCGTCTTGAGTATAAAACTTACTTCAAAGACTGATACAAACTATAGCCAGCCATTGCTCCGGCGATATCATAAACAAAATCCTGCCAACTCCAGCCTGTTCCTGGTGGTCGACTATCATAAAATTCTTTCGCTGTACCAAGGCTGATAGACAGGAGTAGGCCAAACTGTGCACTTTCCTGATGTGTCCAATTTTGCCGCTCCCCATAAGCATTACCCGCAGCCGCCATAGCCGAAGAAAATAGAAAATGTTGAGCTTTATCTTTACCTGTCCAATTATCGTTGGCCTGATACATATTGGAACACGCGATTGTAAATAGGAGAGGAGAGATTACCAATACATTTTTTATTATATTTATGACAGGTTTTATCATTGTGATTTACGCCATGATTTATATTTCTGTAAATCATAGCTTGTTGATAAATAAGATACAAAAAATTCCCTCTAGCGATAGCAAGAAAGGATTGATGAGTCGATAATTATTTATCTATTTTACAGTATGCGGCTAATTAATCGGTCGACTCGGATACGGCGTAAACGGCGTATCAGTTTGCGAACCTTGACCGGATAAAGCTGTATACTTTCCAGCTCCTGGTAATCATTGATAATTTTTGTATGAGTACGAATGCAGTCTAGTTCTAATGTGCGTTGTTCTTGCATTTCCTGATGAGGATCGTGGATGAGAATAGCATTCTCTAGATCTAGTCCCCATGCTCGTGGATTGAGATTATTGCCGGTAATTAATTGCCATTTGTTATCAACCCAGATCCCTTTTAAGTGATAAGTATTATCTGCCTCTTTCCATAGCCGAATGGTTAATTGCTGGTTATCGATAAAGTATTGCAGTCGGCTAGTAAAACGACGCAGATTAATTTCATACAGATAAGGTAATGCCCCGATAATTCTAAAGGGTTCTTCCGGTGGAATGTAAAAATCATTGGCCGTTTTATCGCCAATGATAATCTCAACCTGTTTTCCTTGTCGGAGCAATCGTGATATTGCGCGTACCAGAACCGCCGGTAAATTGAAATAAGGTGTGCAGATGACCAATTTATTTTCAGTACTGGAGATCAGGTGGCATATCGTTTTATTTAGTAGATTTTTTTTACCTAATCCGACAAGAGGTGTGACTGCCAATTCCTCATTTGATGCCTGATTCTCAATGTTGTATTCAACACTGCGTAATGAAGTACGGAACTGTCGAATCAAATTTTTAATTTCAAGACTACGAGGGCGACTGTGGCAGGCTAAATTTTTTACGGCATCAGCGGTAAGAATATTATCATCAATAAACTGCTTCATAATGGCTGCGAGTTTTGCATTATGCAGCAAATGGTAACGGTCATAACGATATTTTTCATGGCGATGCAGATAGACATCATTAATACTGGCACCGCTATAAATTACCGTATCATCAAAGATAAAGCCTTTTAGATGCAAAACCCCCAGTGCTTCGCGGGTATTCACCGGAACTCCTAGAACGGAAATGTTGGCATCAGGGTAGCTTTCGGCCATAGAGCAATACCAATCTGCATTTGTTGCCGCTGCTTCTGCGCCGATACGGCCACGTTGAGCACGATGCCAGTCAACGAAAATTTTGATATCCAGCTTAGGGCGTTTTTGCTTGGCAATATACAGAGCATCCATAATATCTCGCCCTGCGTCGTCATTTTCTAAATATAAAGCGGCGATATAAATATATTTTTCAGCGTTCGCAATGTGTTCCAGTAAGGTGCTGCGGAACACTTTTGATTGATAAAGTGTCTTAATGTCAGCAACTGACTGCGGTAATTTAGGCAGTTGTGCAAGGTGTTGTTGGTGTTTGGCTCGTTTAAATTTAGACAACATCACAGTGCGTTTTTTCTCTTAGTTTGGATGGTTGGAGTTCCATCATCAGGTGTATGAATCAAAATGATCTGGCGATAATACCATTAGTTTGGTTAATTGTGAGTATGAATTAACTCTCAAGTGTTGATTGCTTTAAGTCTGTGCAATCTATCACGAAAGTGAGGATTAAAGTCTTAATACAAGATTGACAACGCCGTCTTCTAATTGAATATCAATAGTAAATCCCAGTTTCTTCGCAAGTTGAATCATATTACGGTTTTCTGGCATGGTAATGGCGGTCAGTATCTGGATACCATGGCCTCTCGTATAATGGATCAATTTAGTCATGAGCTGATAGCCTAACGTAATGCCCTTTAAATCTGATCGAACTAATACAGCAAATTCTGCTTCGATATTATCGGGATCAGCCATCGCTCGGGCGACACCAATAATTTCTGGTGTAGTTGCTGCATGGCGAATTGCGACGAATGCCATTTCACGGTCATAATCAATTTGAGTCATATTGGCGAGATCATCATGGGTGAATTCGCTGATCTCACTGAAATAGCGGTAATAGAGATCTTCTTTTGTTACCTGACTAATAAATGTCTTCAACAGGGGTTCGTCTTCCGGCAGGATTGGGCGCAGCAGACATTCAAAATCTTTTTTAAGATAAATAGTTTCTTCCAACTCATTGGGATAAGGTCGGATCGCAAGTTTACTGTGAGGATCACCTGTTACTGGCGTTAATTCCATTGAGACATCCAATAAAGTGAATTCATTACCTGATGCCAGCAGTGGATGAATGTTCATACGAGAGATCTGTGGGCAGTCAATCAGAAGATTGGATACTCTGACCAATAATTGACTGAGTGCAGGAATATCCAGTGGTAGCAGCGAGCCACCGGATTTTATTTTGCCGCCTTTAATCGCTTGAATCACTAAAGAACGGGCCAGCGCCATATTCAGGGGAGGCAGGGCGACAGCAGTCTGCGTTTCATTAATCCAATCGATACCACCTTCTCCAAGCATGATTAAGGGGCCGAATATCTCATCTTGCTCAATAGCTACCCTAAGTTCTTGAGCACCCGCACGGTTAGCCATGCTCTGCACAAATAAGCCATGAATTCTGGCTTGGGGGAAGTTCTGTTTAACGCGGTCAATAATCGCTTGTGCTGAGGTTTTTACCTCATCAGAATTGCGCAGATAGAGCATTACTCCCTGAACTTCTGATTTATGGGAAATATCGGGAGAGCGTAGCTTCAATGCGACCGGATAGCCAATCTTTTCGGCGATATTGACTGCATCATCGCTGGTATATGCGATCCATGTCGGTAAGGTATTTAAGCCATAGGCTTCAAGAATAGGCTGTACTTCGTGGGTATCCAATAGCGTATTTCCGCTATCAAGGACTTGCTGGATACACTCATGGGCGTGTGCAGTATTTGATGTAATGCTGATTGGCATAGCGGGCGTTTCTTTGAGTTGCTTTTGGTTGCGCTGATATTCCACCATATGCATGAAAGCCGTGATAGCACCTTCTGGTGTACGGTAGGTTGGGATACCAGCTTCACTGAATAAACGCCTCGCTTCCAGAGAAGAATACTCTCCACACCAATTGGTAAAAATTGTTAGCCACTTCCCGCGAGGATGTTCCTTAATAGTCTGAATGACTTTGATTGCAGTATTCATACTATGGGAGATGGCACAGGGTGAATGGATTAACAACAAAGCATCATAATCATAGCTATCCAGAAGGAGTTTAAGTGCGGCAATATATTGTTCGGATGAAGAATCATCACCGAGATCCAGAGGGTTACGCAGGATCAGGGTATCAGGGAGAATAGCAGACAATTGATTGCTAGTTTCGTCTCCTAACACTGCAAGTTTGCCGGTTCTCCTGAGTAGCTCATCCAGTGCCATTGCCGCAGGTGCTGAACCGTTACTGACGATCAATAGGCGTTCCCCGCGCAGTGGCCGCATAAAACTTAATGTTTCTACCGCAGAAAACATTTCATGTGTATCTTGTACCCTCAATAATCCAGCACGTTGAATCGCAGCGTCATAAGCTGCATCGAAATTCTGTTGTTCTCCCAATAATTCCTGAGCTTTGCGGGTGCGGCTGCTTTTTACAACCAGAATGGGTTTATTGCGCGAAGCGCTACGTGAGGCTGACAGAAAACGACGGGCATCACTGATATGTTCGAGGTGTAGCAGAATCGCACTGGTTTTGCTGTCTCGCGCCAGAAAATCGAGGAGATCGTCAATATCGATATCAACACTGTCTCCTAATGCAATGAAATAGGAAAAACCAATATTACGGTGGTTGGCCCAATCCAGAATGGTATTGGATATTGCTGCTGACTGTGAGATGAAAGCCAGTTTGCCCTTGAGGATAGGAATAGGGGAAAAACTGGCATTCAGCCCGATCCATGGAGCCAGAATACCGAGGCTGTTAGGTCCCAGCATGCGGATGTGATGTTTTTGGCTGAACTGTTTCAGTTCGGCAAACTGTGAAGGCGGTGAGGAGAGAATAATAACCGTTTTGCATCCTCGTTGCGCCAATTGTTCCAGCAAAGATAGGTTACGGCTGTGATGAGTGCATATCACGGCTAAATCCGGCGTCAGTGGTAATTTATCAATAGAGGGATAAGCCAGTACTCCTAGAATAGCTGTTTTATTTGGTGTTACAGGAAGAATTGGGCCAGTAAAATGCCCCATTAGCAGATTTCGCATCAACATGGAGCTAGCTTTCTCTGGTTTTTCAGAAGCACCAATCACTGCAATGGATTTTGGGTGTAATAATGCTTCCAGTCCGCGCTGACTCATTTCTGGGGTTCCTCATTAGTTATCACATCAATAAACAATCACCCTTGATTAAACAATTACTATGAATAATTTTAGCCACCATCAGACACTTTAGCGGGGATTGTCAAGAATTACTGTGATTGACTCCTCTTGACGATGAGGTTTCCCTGCCAGATATTGTTCACGAAAATGATTGAAATGGCGGAGTAGTGTTTGTGATGCGTCAAGGTCATTAGCCAGCTCAAGTGCAGCGGCTGCAACTTCGGCAGTACAATGCTGTTCTTTTCTGGATGGTATCCGCAGTAAATAATCCATTTTGGCGCAATTATTGATAGATAATAGGGGGATACCGTCCAAATATGGGCTTTTTCGAAACATTTTCCTTGCTTCTGGCCAAGTGCCATCCAATATAATGAATAGCGGCGCTTTCTGGTTATCAGGGAGTTGCTGATATACAGTACGGGGAGGTGTGGCATAACTCTCAGGGAAGATCAAATAGGGCTGTCGAGTTGGGTCGCGCAGCACTTCAAGCATCCGTTGATCAGGCTCGGTTCTTGACCAGAGAAAAGCGTGTGTATCGGTCAGAATATCAGCAATCAACTTTCCCGTATTGCTGGGCTTCATTGGCTCAGTATCAAACATGATGAGACAGAAGCGGCTAGTCGCGGTTACTGGTGAAATTGTTTCACACAGGCAGCTTTTTTGGGGTAATAAACAATGCAGGCAACGCTGCACTCGGCAGCCCCTTGCCTGAAAGGGACGGGTAGAACGGGCTAGACGCTGTTGGCGAAGTTGATAAACGGTGTTGTTATTTCTCATTTTGAACTCAAACATGTTTGTGAATAAAGCGGATAAAAAATTAGCGGGTATTTTAATGGATTGTCGTTGCCAGAGGTAGCTTCGGGCGCGCACATCGGGTAATCTGCGCGCCATAACGCAGTTGGAGAAATAAATGAACGATTCCTATAGTGGTAAAAATGGCAAAGTCAAAGTGATGTATGTCCGCAGTGAGGACAACAATGACCGCCGCAGCAATAATGACAGCCGTAGTAACAATAAACGCCCGTCGTCTGGTAAAGGACGAGATCAGGGGCGCCGTCGTGATAATGAACGTCCAGCGTATTCAGATGATCGTTCTCCTTGGAAAACCGTCTCCCGACCGGTGGAAGAATCCCTGACGCCTGACCATGGCGGTATCAGTGGTAAAAGCCAGATTGATCCTGAACAGCTTCGCCGTCAGCGGCTGGAAGAGACTCGGATCTATGGTGAAAATGCCTGCCAGGCGATGTTCAAGAACCGTCCAGAAGCCATTGTCCGAGCCTGGTTTGTCCAATCAGTGACACCTCGTTTTCGTGATGCTTTGAAATGGATGGCGGCAAATCGCAAGGCTTACCACGTGGTTGATGACGAAGAGCTGGTCAAAGCATCAGGCACTGAGCATCATGGTGGCGTATGCTTCCTGATTAAAAAGCGTAATGGGCTAGATGTAGAAACTTATTTGCAGCAAGCACCAGCAAAAGACTGTGTTCTGGCATTGGAAAATGTGGGCAATCCGCACAACCTTGGAGCCATTATGCGCAGTTGCGCTCATTTTGGCGTGCAGGGCGTGATATTACAGGATGTGGCGATGCTGGAATCGGGTGCGGCAGTTCGTACTGCTGAAGGTGGGGCTGAACACATCAAAGGCATTGATGCTGATGGTTTCACAACGACGTTGAACCAATTCCGCTGTGCAGGTTATACCATTGTGACCACCTCAAGCCATAAGGGAAGCACAACGCTGGCCAAAGCGGATCTTCCTGAAAAAATGGTTTTGGTATTGGGTCAGGAGAGTGATGGTCTGAGTGACAGTATCTGGGAAGATGGTGATATCCGACTCTCAATTGGTGGCACGGGTCGAATAGAAAGCCTGAACGTTTCTGTCGCAACAGGTATTATGCTGGCGGAATGGTGGCGCCAGAATAAAGCCTGATACAGAGATTAAAGTACCTTAATAAGGCTCTGGTTATTTAACCAGGGCCTTTATTTTACCACTAATTAATTAAAATTATTTATATTAAAAATTTTATGAGATATTTTACCAATGTAATTAAATATAAAATTTATAATATCGTTCTTTAATTATAAAGATATTGCGTTTTATAACTGCAAAATTTTAAACAGTATATCTAAAAACCATTCTATTCGCATGGTTAATTCGGTCGTTACTTATCTTGTGCCCCATTCTTTAGTAAAATTTCATTTAAAGTCTTTACATTTTATGGTTGTTAATAGTAATGATTTTAATTATCATTCATGCAAGAAAAAATAGAAAGATCGTAATTTTAGTGAGCCAGAATTAATCCCCCAGAGCTGGATAGCAATATCCAAAGTTTATATATAGGTGTATCTACCCTGTCAGTCATGTTTATGCATGGAAACGGGATGATGCTGGATATGAATGAAGGGTTTTATTAAATGAGTCCGTTGTACACTAAATTGAGTCCTCAAACCTCGCATTTAACTAGAGAAAACTGGTTACATGCCAACAGGCATCTTGTAGCAAAAATATTGCGTGAACTTTTGCATGAGAAATTAATCTTTCCGGTAAATCAGAGTACGGATAAATCTTACTCGATTGAAATTGATAAATTTCAATACCATTTTAAGGCACAATCCTACCAACTTGACCATCTAGATATTGATGCTGCGTCAATAACGAAATTCAGTCATAACCAGCCAGAGCCTCTTGATGCTATTCAACTGATTATTGAGTTGCATCCACTGTTGGATATTTCTGAGAAGATGCTGCCTATTTATCTTGATGAAATATCCAGTACGCTTTATGGCTGCGCTTTTAAATATCAAAATAATCGGTTGACCGCACAGGACTTGACTCAAGCTGATTATCAGGCTGTAGAAACTGCGATGACCGAAGGGCACCCTGTCTTTATTGCTAATAACGGTCGTATTGGTTTTGATGCTGATGATTACTTAGATTATGCACCAGAAAGCGCAAATCCAGTGACATTAATTTGGATTGCCGTACATCGGAATAAAACCGTTTTTTCTGCATTATCTTCGCTCTCTTATTCACAGCTGGTGGCAGAAGAACTGGAAAAATATTTGCCAGCCCGCTTTGAACAACACATGCAGACATTGGGATTAAATCTGTCAGATTATTACCTGATGCCTGTGCATCCTTGGCAATGGCTGCACCGTATTGCCATCAGTTTTGCGGCAGATATTGCCAACCAAGAAATTGTTTATCTTGGTGAAGGCCATGATCGCTATCTTGCCCAGCAATCAATTCGCACATTTTTCAATATCAGCCAGCCCAAGAAAAATTATGTGAAAACGGCACTGTCAGTCCTTAATATGGGGTTTATGCGTGGCTTGGACCCACATAGCATGGTGACGACACCGCAAGTTAATGAATGGCTCAATCATTTAGTAGAATCCGATATTTTCTTTCAGGAAAAAGGGTTCACCATATTGCGGGAACGTGCAGCAATAGGCTATTTCAATCATTACTTTGAAGCAGCAATTAAAAAAGATAATCCGCATAAAAAAATGTTGTCAGCGTTGTGGCGTGAAAGCCCAATGACGATCCTGAAAGAGACTCAACGTCTGATGACTATGGCTTCATTGTTACATGTCGATAGAGAAGGTGATGCGGTCGTTGCTGCCTTGGTTAAGGATTCGGGTTTATCGGCGGAAAAGTGGGTAACGCGTTATCTTGATGCCTATTTTTCTCCACTGCTACATTCTTTCTTCACTTATGATCTGGTTTTTATGCCACATGGCGAAAATCTGATGCTGGTATTGGAAAATAATGTGCCGGTAAAAATGTTAATGAAAGATATTGGTGAAGAAATTGCAATTTTGAATGGGGATATCCAACTCCCTGAAGAGATTGATTTCCTGCATGTGACCATCAAGGATGAAATGAAAATTAATTATATCTTCCTTGATATCTTTGACTGCTTCTTCCGCTATCTGACCCCTCTGTTACAAAAACATCTTGCATTACCAGAAGCGCGTTTTTGGGAGTTAGTGGCTCAGTGTGTTTACAACTACCAGTCACAACATCTGAACCAGATAGAAAAATTCCGCAAATTTGATCTGTTTAAGCATGATTTTGTGCGTACTTGCTTGAATCGTCTGCAAATGGCGAACAACCAACAGATGATTGATCTCGATGATCGTGAAAAAAACCTGAAATTTGCCGGAACCTTAGTTAACCCACTTCACGCCCTACGCGAAAAATACGCTGTCACTGTTGAGACAGATAACTGATGGGAACGTCAAAGTAAATATAATAACAAATCAATTTGGTAATGGGATAAGTAGAGTGATAAATCCAATTTTGCAACCGAATCATTTAACCAAGAAAAAAGTGCTTTCTCTCATGATCCCGCTGATTTTAGCGGGGAATAGCACGGCTATGGCAGAAGAAGCACAGAGCAAAAACGATAAAATTATCGTAACGGCAGGTGCACCAAGGCATGAAGGTGTAACGGAAGACACTGGAATGTACAACACATCTTCAATGGTGACAGCGACAGGTTTGAATATGTCTGCGCGTGAAACACCACAAAGTGTTAGCGTAATGACCAAACAGCGGATGGTAGATGAAAATCTGAACAGCGTTGAGAGCGCTATTGGTAGTATTACAGGTATGACTGTCCGTCAGGCTGACAGTGATCGTTTTACTTTCACTTCAAGAGGCATGACGATCAAAAACATGCTACGTGATGGTGTGCCAACTTTTTATGATATCCGTTTTAATTATGGTGATAACCTGATGGATACCACCATTTTTGATCGCCTTGAAGTGGTGCGTGGAGCGGCTGGTTTAATGGTGGGGCCAGGCACACCTTCAGCAGCGGTTAACGTGATCCGTAAACGTCCAACCCAAAATTTCCGGGGTGAAATAACGCTGGGCGGTGGTTCATGGGATAAATGGCGGACTGGTCTTGATCTGTCTGGCCCACTAAATGAAGACGGGACAGTCAGAGGGCGTTTTGTCACCGCTTATCAACGTTCCAATTCTTTTATTGATCGTGATAAACATGAGAAGTATCCCTTCTATGGCATTCTTGAAGCGGATCTGACAGAAAATACTTTGCTGACCGTCGGTGCGGATTACCAGATCAACCATACCCGTGGCGGCATGTTTGGTGGTTTGCCTATTTATTTTAAAGATGGCAGTAAAACCGATTACAAACGCAGTAACAGTTATGCGCCTGATTGGGCGTTTTCTAAAGTCCGCTCATTCTCTACCTTTACCAGTCTGCAACACCAATTTGATAACGGCTGGAGTGCGAAAGGAACCTTTACTTATGATCACGGTACTCTTGACCAAAAAGTATTGTGGGCAACGGGTTTTCCTGATCGGGCGACGAATGAGGGAATGTATCCGGGCAACATGACATTGATTGATGGAACTCGTCGCCAGCGTAATTTCGACTTGCAGGTAAACGGTGACTATAGATTGCTTGGGCGTACCCATCACGCCAGCTTTGGTCTGAATTATCAGAAACAGAATTTCCAGAATGATTATTACTGGGCTGCCTGTATGCCACGTAATTGTTCAACTTCTCCAATAGGTGATTTTACTAATTCGTCATGGGGTTATGCTGAGCCAACATGGAACAAAACTAGAAACAATGGCTCTGATGGCTATAACGAACAAACTGCGGGCTATGCCGTCACTCAAATCTCACTGGCTGATCCTGTAACATTGATTCTTGGTGGGCGAGTCACCAGTTGGAAAACTCGTGGCGATAATTTTAGTATGCCACAAAATGCCAGCTACAGTGATGAATTTGTACCGTATGGTGGGTTGGTTTATAACATTACGCCAGACTTCTCCGTTTATGGTAGTTATACCAAAATCTTTGATCCAGAAAGTCGAATTAACCGTAATGGCCGACTCCTTAAGCCAGTCACAGGTGAAAACTATGAACTGGGTTTGAAGGGGGTTGCTCTGGACAACGGTCTTGATTACTCATTGGCAATTTTTGATATCCGTCAGGATAATTTTACGGAATTGGATAGTACTGCTCCACGACGTCCAGATAACATCAGAACTTATTATGTGATCAATGGGGTAAAAACCCGGGGTTTCGAAGCTGAAGTTAGTGGTCAAATTACCGATGATTGGCGGGTTTATGCGGGTTACACCCAATTCCGAGCGACTGATCCAAAGGGTAAACGTATCAATACGGATAACCCAAGTCGATTATTCAAACTGTTCACAACTTATACTTTGCCGGGTGCCATGAGCGATTTAACGCTTGGTGGTGGTGTCAACTGGCAGGACAAAACATGGTTGGAGCTTGATACACCTACTGGTAAACGCCAAGATGAGCAAGGCAGCTTTGCCACGGTTAACCTGATGGGACGTTATCAATTTACACCGGATCTCTCCCTGAGCGTGAACTTGAAGAACCTTTTTGACAAGAAATACTACACCTCGTTCGGTGGTTATACCCAGTACTACTACGGCGCACCACGTAATGTTGAAGCAACATTGAGTTATAAATTTTAAGAAAATCACGGACGGCGACGATGTATTTTTATTCATCTGAACAACAACGGGCTGTAAAGGGTTACTGGTAATGGTATTAACACGTTGCAAAATGCTGGTCGCCGTACCGTTGATATTGCTGGTAAGTTTGCTGGTAGGCTGTGATAAGCCGACGGCCTCAAAGAATTTACCGACGGATGCCGTTGGCTACCCTAAAACGATTACCACCGCGCTGGGAACGGCGGTAATAAACCAATCGCCGCAAAGGATTGTGGCGTTGGGAACGGGCAGCGAAGATATCTTGCTGGATTTGGGAATCATTCCGATTGGGATTGAATCTCATCGCTGGGGCGGGGACGCTGAAGGCTATTTGCCATGGTTTAGGGATGAGATAGAACGGCGTGGCGAAAAACTGCCAGCCATTATCGAGATGTACCCTGAACTGGATATCGAAAAAATTATCAGTCTGAAGCCTGATTTAATTTTGGCAACGCAATCAGGCATCACGCAGGAACAGTACGATCATCTGTCCTATTTTGTCCCTGTGATTACTTATCCGGAAAAACCGTGGCAGACGACACCACAGCGGCAGATAGCGCTGGTAGCTCATGCATTGGATAAAATACAACTGGGAGAAAAACTCAGTGCCGAACTGGATACCATGCTGTCGCAGGCAGGCAGTACGGTTCCCAATATAGAGCGTTATCGTTTTGCCTATATTAAGGCGGGAATGACAGGGAGCATTTTGTCGATCTATGTCAAAAATGATCCACGAGTTGATACGATGGTACATCTTGGCCTGTCTTTGCTCCCATTGGCTGACACCTTAACTGCACCTTTTGGTAGTTTTTCAGTCGATATCGGTTTGGAAAATGCCGACTTGCTCAATGGTGCGGATATTCTGGTGACTTGGTATTCCAGCGAAAAAGAGCGTCAGGATACGGAATCACAGCCTCTGTTTAGCTCTATCCGTGCTGTTCGCCAAGGGGGATATATTCCGTTGACCGATCAATCAATTGTCGTGTCCATGTCCTATGGCTCACCACTCAGTCTGCGTTGGGGGTTGCCAAGGTTTATGCCGTTGCTGAAGCAGGAGATAGCAAAACATAATGAACGCTAAACGGCGAACTGCCCTCATATTGGGTTTGGTATTAATGGCATTGCTAACCTGTCTTTGCATTGCTGCCAGCTTGAGTTTGGGTTCAAAATCATTGCCGCTGTCAGCGATCTGGCAGCATTATTGGTTGGGAGATCAAGGCAGTTATTACGATTTGGTCATTAATGCCCGTGAACCTCGCACACTGATTGGTTTAATGGCGGGAGCGGCACTGGCGCTTGCGGGAACAGTAACCCAAGGGCTGCTACGCAATCCGCTGGGTGATCCCGGTCTGCTCGGTATCAATGCAGGTGCGGCAACTGCCGTAGTCTGCTTCTCTTTTATTCCTGCTCTGGACATACTGCCGCGTTTTTGGACCGCTTTTATTGGCGCAAGTCTGTCAACATTGTTGTTCTATTTGTTGAGTGGAGGGCCTCGCAATACAAACCCTGTACGTTTGGTTTTGACGGGAGCGTCTATCAATATCTGCCTGTTTGCGTTGGTGCAAGGTATCGTTCTGATAAATGCACAGGCCATGGACAACTATCGTTTCTGGACAATTGGTTCTTTAAGTGCAATGTCGTTGAACGAAGCCAGTTTGTTGATCCCTTATTTGCTGGTGGCTGTGGTCGTGACACTTTCGCTCAGTGCTTCTCTGAATGTGATGGTCTTTGGTGAAGGGATTGCCAGTTCCCTGGGGGCGAATGTTGCCCGTACCCGCATATTATCGCTGGTGATGGTTACCATGCTGGCAGCCACAGCGACGGCAATGGCCGGCCCCATCGCATTTATTGGTCTGGCCGCACCGCACTTAATGCGTGCACTGGTAGGCAGTGATTTTCGTTGGTTGTTACCTTACTGCCTGTTCGCTGGCCCCTGTCTGCTGCTTATTTCAGATGTCGTGGCCCGGTTGCTGATTGCACCACAAGAGATCATGGTGGGTATTATTACGGCTGGCATGGGTGCTCCGTTGCTTTATCTGGTCGCTAAACATCGTTCACAGAAAATAATGGCAGAGTAGAGCATGGCGCAGATAAATTTCACGGCAGGGCAGCCAAAAATCAAAACCTTCACGTTGGGCAATGCCGTTTTTATTGCACCTTCATTGCATACGAGTAGAGTGATTCTGTCGATATTGCTGCTGCTTGTGGCGCTCTTTTATCTGGCTTTGTCGTTAGGCCGAGAAGGCATGGATAATCCTTTTCTGGCGATGGAAACGCCTTATCAGGAATTTATCCTGTTGCAGATCCGCTTACCCAGAGCGCTGGTGGCAATAGGTGCAGGCATGACGCTGGCACTGTCCGGCTCCCTTTTTCAGTTGACGACCCGCAATGCACTTGGTAGCCCGGATATCATTGGCATTAATGCAGGAGCGGCTGTCGGTATCATGGTTGTATTGCTTTTCTGGCCAAGTATATTGCCGGTTCCTTTGGGAGCGTTATTGGGTGCCTGCCTTGCTGTATTGCTGGTTTATATCGGCAATGGTTCAGGTGTTGGCAACATGCAGGCTAACAAAATAGTGATTTCGGGGATTGCCGTTGCCGCATTTTTCATGGCATTTGTCGATTTTGCTATCTCGAATATTCGTATTGAGCAGGCTCAGCAGATCAGCTCGCTATTGAGAGGCAGCCTTGCCAGCCGACGCTGGCAGGATGTCGGGCTTATCAGTGGCATGGTGATTTTTATTCCCTTTTTGTGTTGGCTGGGTAGGCAATTGAACTATACCCATTTTGGTGATGATATTGCTAATACCCTTGGTGTACCTGTCCGTTTCATCCGGATTGTCAGCATATTGCTGGCCGTAACCTTTGCCACAATGTCGGTATTAGTCGTAGGGCCTGTCGCTTTCATTGCGCTATCTGCACCACAAATTGCCCGACGGTTGGTACGGGCGAAAGGAGCCGCATTGTTTTGCTCTGCTCTGGTGGGGGCTTTGTTGATGCTGGCTTCTGATTTAATTACCCTGATATTACCAACGGTAGCTCGCTTGCCTGTAGGAGTGATTACTGCGGTGGTTGGTGGTATCTATTTGATGTATTTACTGTATGCCGAATTAAGGAGAACGCGATAATGTCATCGGATGCTAATTCCCCAGTGGTTACTTCACGGCTGAAAGCCCATGATCTTTCACTGGCATACGGTAAAAGAACCATTATTGAGGGGGTGAATCTCGCGATTCACGATAGTGAATTCAGTGTCATTATTGGCTCTAACGGATGTGGAAAATCAACACTGTTGCGCGCTATCAGCCGAAATATGCAGCCACAGCGAGGTGAAGTTCAGCTTGATGGAATCAATATCCATCGTTATAAGCCAAAGGCGGTGGCGCGCGAGCTATCACTGCTGACGCAGGGCGCTACCGTGACGGAAGCAATGACAATCTATGATTTAGTTTCCCGTGGGCGTTATGCCTATCAATCTTTCCTGCGGCAATGGTCAGCAGAAGATGAGCGCGTGGTTAATGAAGCATTGCAGGCGGTGGATTTAGATGAGATGTCGCAGAAATTGGTCAGTGAACTTTCAGGCGGTCAGCGCCAGCGCGCTTGGTTTGCTATGACATTGGCACAGCAAACTCCGATCATTCTGTTGGATGAGCCGACCACTTATCTGGACATTACGCACCAAATTGAGTTACTCGATTTATGTCAGCGTCTGCACAGACAAGGGAAAACGCTGGTGTTGGTATTGCATGATATCAATTTGGCACTGCGTTATGCGTCACGTTTGATCATGATGAAAAATGGTCAGATTTATGCCGAAGGTGTACCTGAAGATATTGTCACTGAACAAAGTATTGCCGATGTTTTTGGTTTAGAGTGCAGAATTATCCGGGATCCTGAATCCCACAAACCATTGATCATTCCTAAATACAAAATGAATAAATAACCAACAATGCTATTTTTATATAGCGCGTGTTTGGGTTAGGATGAAAATATATAATAGGGGAATTTTTAATGATAAACAAAAATAATGACATCTCTAGTGAATGGGCATCTAAAATAGAGATTGAAGATATTATTAGACTATTTGATAGCGCATTCAGTCACTTTAATTCATCAATGAAAGTGAATGCGGAGAATATTCCTTCAGATAGTATGGAATTTTATCAATGGTCGAGCGAAAAAGAATTCTCATTATTGATGAAACGCTATCAAGATGCATATTATGGTAATAATGAACAGAAACCAAATCAGAAAGGGCTTTATTCTCTATGGGCACAATGGTATTTTGGTTTAACTATTCCTCCTATGATGCTAATGTTGCTGGAATATCCCCAACCTATAGATACAGATTATCATCTTTTTCAGATTGAATTTCATGAAAGTGGCAGGCCAGATATTGTGTATTATCAATTAACGTGGTTGAACGAATCTTTATCTCTATTGGAACGTTATCATTCTTTGCTTGATCGTCATATTATTCCTGTGTGTGAGAAAATCGAATCTTATCGGGGAATAAATGGGCGCTTATTATGGAACAATATTGGTTATGTGATTCACTGGTACTTGGATAATTTCAAGGGAAGAATGAGCACTGAACAATATGAATCGTTGATACAAAATCTTTTCTTCGAACAGGCACTACCAGATGGTAGGGATAATCCGCTTTATCGTACTATGATCTTGAAAAATAATATCATACAGCGTCGCAGTTGCTGCCAAAGAAACAAATTGCCGGGTGTGGGGAATTGTCACGATTGCCCTCTTGAATCTACAGCATAAATAGAATCAGCTAAATTCATTTTTTATAAAAGTAAAAAATTATCATTTATTGATAATTATGTATTTTATTAATTTTTATTGAATATAAATAATCAATAGCATTATTTTAAAAACACCATTGATGTTATTATAAAAATAAAAAGAATATTAAATAAGATAAATTTTCCTTTTATTTTTAGCATCACAAATATGTTATATACATTAATTTTCCGCTTATATTGCCAGCGGTGATTGCTGAAATGGTAATCGAAATTATAAATTCATCTTATATTTATTAGGAGTGGTTATGACAACTAAAACTTATGATTTTATCGCGATTGGAATCGGCCCATTTAATCTGGGATTGGCTTGTCTGGTGCAACCGATAAAAGAGATTACCAGCCTGTTTATTGATCAAAAAGCCGGTTTTAACTGGCATCCCGGCATGATGCTTGAGAGTTCCACAATGCAAACGCCGTTCATGGCGGATTTAGTGACATTGGCATCTCCTACCCATCCTTTGAGCTTCCTCAATTATATTAAACAAAAAGGCCGTATTTACTCGTTCTATATTCGGGAAAGTTTTTTCCTGATGCGCAAAGAGTATAACCAATATTGTCAGTGGGCGGCGGAACAACTATCTAATCTGCGTTTTAATACGCAGGTTGAGAATATCACTTATGACGCCTCTACTTCACTTTATACCTTGCATTGCGCTGATACTCTGACTGGGCAAAAACACCAATTTTCCTGCAAAAAATTGGTGTTGGGAACCGGGCCGTCTTCCTATATTCCAAAATGTTGCAGACCGTTTGCTGATCATATGGTGACATCGGGAGATTACTTAGAAAATAAGGCTGCTTTACAGCAGAAGAAATCGATTACTGTTTTGGGAAGTGGCCAAAGTGCAGCGGAGATTTTCTACGATTTGCTTGAGGATATTGATGCCCATGGTTATCAACTCAATTGGGTAACTCGTTCCCCACGTTTTTTCCCTCTCGAATATACCAAGCTAACGTTGGAAATGACTTCACCAGAATATGTGGATTACTTCTATAGCCTGCCGGAGAACAAACGTGAAGCATTGAATCGTTCACAACAGTCACTTTATAAAGGAATTAACAGTTCGCTTATCAATGAAATTTTTGACTTGATGTATACCAAGCGATTGAGTGGGGAATTAGATGTCTCGTTGTATACCAACAGCGAATTGCGACAAGTACATTTTATAGCGGAAAGACAAGGCATCGTAGAAGAACAGAAATTGATACTGGATTTATTCCAGCATGAACAGGAAACGGCATTTTCTTTGGAAACAGAGGGATTGGTACTCGCCACGGGTTATCAATACCAGATCCCAAGTTTTATGGAGGGTATCCAGCATCTTATCCGCTGGGATAAGCAGGGGCGTTATGATGTTCAGCGTAATTACAGCATCGATTGCAGAAACGAAATTTTTGTACAGAACGTCGAGCTTCATACGCATGGTTTTGTGACGCCGGATTTAGGCATGGCCAGTTACCGTAACTCCTGCCTGATTCAGGAAATTACTGGAACGGCACATTATGATATAGAGAAAAGTATTGCGTTTCAGCAGTTTGGTGTTGCTAGTGAAGGAGTATTCTGATGTCTGCCGTTGCTACTATTTCATTTGAAAAAACGCTGCCTGATTTGGGCACCTTTTCATTGCGTCCACTAGATCTGACAGAAGATATTGCTGCTATTACCGATTGGGTTAATCAGGAATATGCCTATTATTGGGGGATGCAAAGTCATACCGAACAACAGGTAAAAACTTTTTATCAAGATCTGTTGAATCGCCAGCCTGATTCTGTCTTTATCGGAATTTACCAAGAGCAGCCTGTATTTTTACTGGAGTGTTATTGGGCGCAGGATGATCAAATAGGAAAATACTATCCAGCCCGTTCGGATGACATGGGAATGCATATTCTGGTTGCGCCATCTGAACAAAAAATCAGTCAATTCACATGGGGAATTTTCCAGACCATTATCGCGTTTATTTTTAAAAATCCTGCTGTGAACAGAATTGTCGTCGAGCCGGATATACGAAATGAAAAAATCCATCGGCTCAACTTGCGGGCTGGCTTTGTTTACGACAAAACTGTGCAGTTATCCCACAAAACCGCAGGGTTGGCATTTTGTACTCGGGAGCAACATCAAATGGCATTACAATCAGCTAAATTAACAGTACCTTCTAACCAGACTCATTCTCTTGTCAGCCATTTACATCCCGCCATCTGGCAGAAGGTTAATCGGCTGCATTTGAGGAAAGCCATTTCTGAATTTTCCCATGAATGTTTACTGTTCCCTGAACAATTGACAGAAAAAGCAGATCAAGACGGTTATCACCACTATCGTTTGGATAATCCTGAATGCTCAGTTAATTATCATTTCAGAGCGCGCCGATTGGCTTTAGATCACTGGTTGATTGATGCTGATTCGTTGCGGAAAATGCAGGCAGGTGACTGGTGCGAGCTGGACTTTATCAGTTTTATCATTGAATTCAAACAACAGCTTGGTATCAGTGATACCGTGATGCCGACTTACCTGGAAGAACTGACGAGCACACTGCATAGCAGTGCATTCAAATATCACCGAAACGGTATCGATGTAGAAGAGCTGGTCAATGCTGATTTTCAGACAATCGAAGCTGAAATGATGGAAGGGCATCCGATCTTCGTCGCTAACAATGGGCGTATCGGCTTTGATGCGGAAGATTTCCACAAATTTAGTCCTGAGTCAGCTTCTGACATGCGTTTGGTATGGTTGGCGGCGCATAAAAGTAAAGCTCACTTTGCTTGTATTGAGCAACTTAGTTACCAACAATTGATGGAGCAGGAACTGGGGGAGGCAGAAATAGCCAAGTTTAACCATCAACTGCTCCTTCTTGGGCTTAATCCAGAAGAATATCTGTTGATGCCATTCCATCCGTGGCAGTGGCAAAATAAACTACCATCCGTATTTGCGCACGACCTTGCCAACCGAAAACTGGTCTATTTGGGGCAAGGAACGGATGTATATCAGGCTCAACAATCGATACGAACCCTGTTCAATCGCAGCCACCCACAACGGTATTACGTAAAAGTAGCATTATCTATCCTCAATATGGGATTTATGCGTGGGTTGTCACCTTATTATATGGCAACAACGCCAGGTATTAATGACTGGCTGTTTGATTTGGTACAAAAGGACGCTGTTTTACAGGGCTATGGTTTTCGGTTGTTGAGGGAAGTTGCGAGCATCGGTTTTAGAAACAGTTATTATGAGCAGGCCATTCATGGTGATACGCCTTATAAGAAAATGATGGCGATGCTGTGGAGGGAAAATCCTCTGCCATTGATTGAACCAAATCAGAAGCTGATGACGATGGCTGCATTATTACATCATGATCAGCAGGGGAAAGCCTTCCTGCCAGCTTTGATATCTGCCTCAGGTCTGCCGAGTCAGGAATGGATACGTCGTTATCTGGATTGCTATTTGTCGCCATTACTGCACTGTTTGTATGCTTACGATTTGATGTTTATGCCACATGGTGAAAATATCATTATGGTGCTGGAGAATCATATTCCGCAATACATCTTCATGAAAGATCTGGCAGAAGAAATTCTGGTCGTAAACCCCGATGCGGATTTGCCAGAAAAGGCCAGCCGAGTGAAAGTCAGTATGCCGGAAGAGATGAAAACATTGACTATTTTATCTGATGTGTTCGATGGTGTGTTCCGCTATTTATCGGCAATTCTTGATGAGCAGGGCGGATATTCGCAAGAACGATTCTGGCAGGCTGTGGCGGATTGCATTCTGGATTACCAATCTCATCATCCAGAATTTAGTAAACAATTTTTGCGTTATGAACTGTTTACGCCAGAAATAAAACGCTGCTGCTTGAACAGATTGCAAATTGCCAATAATCGACAAATGCTGGATTTATCTGATCCCGCACTGAGTTTTAAGTTTGCTGATAATCTGACTAATCCAATTGCCCCGTTTGTTAAGAACATTGCAAATGTTGTTTAATTATCAACTTATCTGTATCTGAAACGATTTAAACCTCATCAGCCACGACTGTCTCTTGATTATAAGTTTGACTCAAGAGACAGATAATTATGATGAGGTTTTATTATATGTTCATATCTCTAAATTTTATTTAGTTAAATAATCTATACTGAAAAACCACCATGCAATTTACTTTGAATAGAGTGGTTAAGTTTAATAATAGATAAGTTATATTAAAATATACGCTAATTTATCTAATGTATAATGAGATGATTTTATAAAAATACTATTTTATTATGATTTAATTTTATGATGAATAATTAAGTTAACAGAATTTTTATAGCCATCGGGTAGACACATCAGTACGAATGCTTCAAGATCTCTGCTAAGAACAGTTCTGCCTCAACAGTTGGAGTTATTATGCAAGGACTTGAATTATATGAAGAGAAAATCGAACGTGACCAATTTCGTGGGGAAATTATTAAAAACAGTAAGTTTTTAAATTGCGACTTTTCGAGTAGCGATTTGAGAGATACTCAGTTTATCGATTGCTAGTTTTATGAGCCAACAAGTTATCTGGGCTGTAATTTCAAACACGCTATGCTGAAAGAGGCTAGTTTCAAAAACTGTGATTTGTCCATGGCAGACTTCAGGTATATTAATGCCCTTGGTATAGAGATTTGCGGGTGCAGGCTTCAAGGCGCTGATTTTCGGGGTGCCAGTTTTATGAATAGGGTGAGTGCCAACATCCAGTTCTGCTCTGCTTATATCACCAAAAGTAACTTAAGTTACACAAACTTTGCGGATGTTATTCTTGAAAAATGTGAATTATGGGAAAACCGCTGGCATGAAACCCATATTCTGGGAGCGAGGCTCAGTGGTTCCGATCTTTCCGGTGGTGAATTTATCTCTTTTGATTGGAATGCGGCCGACTTTACTTATTGTGATCTGACCAATTCTACACTGGGTGAGCTTGATATTCGGAAAGTTGATTTGAAAGGCGTTAAATTAGAGTCTTATCAGGTCGCAGAACTGTTAGAACGAATTGGTATTGTGGTAATGGATTAAGGGATGATGAATTAAATTCTGAGCTTAATTGAACGGGAGCATTCACTCCCGTTGATAAGTAGTCGATCTAAACAGATAGATTAAAGATGAATAGTCCTAATGTGCGCCTCCGCTATCTTTGCTTCCTACGCTAAATGGGGGTTTTGCCATCCATACCAGTAGCACCAAAACCAAAAATACTCCCGCCGCAAGCCAAAAAATTTCGTTGGCAGAGATAATTAACCCTTGATGAGTGATCTGCTTTGCCAGATAAGCTGAAATTTGCTGATCATTCATGCCCAACTGCGTCAACTGCTGATACGTTTGCTGATAATTAGAATCATACGGATTGATATGCTCTGTAAAATAGGAGTGATGCATAGCTTCACGTTGTGTCCATATCGTAGTTGTAATGGAGGCTCCGATTGAACCTGACAATATGCGGATAAAGTTGGACAGGCTGGAAGCTGACGCCATACGTTCCGGTGGTAAACCTGACAAAGTGATCGTGGTCAGAGGCATGAAGAAGCAAGCCATGGCAAATCCCTGAAAAAACTGAGGCCATGCAATCGCGGCAAAATTCATGCCTGGCTCAAATGTATATGCCCGCCAATAGAAACAAACAGTGTAAATAATGAAACTGGCTGTCACGATATAACGCATGTCGATCTTATGGCCATACTTTCCAATGAGCGGTGAGAGCAGTAAAGGCATCAATCCGATTGGTGCGGCAGCTAAACCTGCCCATGTCGCGGTATAACCGAAGACTTCCTGTAATAGCTGTGGCAACAAGACTATCGTGCCAAAGTAAAACATGAAAGCAAGGCTGAGGCACAGTGTACCAATGGTGAAGTTACGCTCTTTAAACAGTGATAGATCGATAATGGGATGATCGTCAGTGAGTTCCCAGACAATTAGAATGGTTAATGAGACAACGGCGATCACGGTAAGAACAATAATTTCAGTGGAGTTGAACCAATCAAGTTCTTTTCCTTGGTCAAGCATGATTTGCAGGCAACCAATCCCAAGGATCAACAGTACTAATCCGACAGTATCTATGGCGTGGATTTCTGTTTTAGTTTCCCTGTTCCGCAGTGTGTGTCTTGCGACAAAGATAATGGCGATTCCAAGGGGAATGTTAATAAAGAAAATCCATCCCCAGTGGTAATTATCACTGATATATCCCCCCAGAATCGGGCCACAAATCGGCGCAACAATGATCACCACAGACCAGAGTGCCAGTGCCATATTTCGTTTGGCAGGAGAATAATTATTCAATAACAGGCTTTGACAAAGCGGAATTATCGGCCCTGCGACCACTCCTTGGATAACGCGAAAGAAAATTAGTACTTCCAAACTGTTGGAGATACCACATAGCCATGAGGAGAAAGTAAAGAGTGCTGTAGACCAAATGAACAGCTTGACCTCGCCAATGCGCTTTGCTAACCAGCCGGTAATAGGAATGGAGATTGCATTTGCAACACCAAAGGAGGTAATGACCCATATTCCCTGTGAGTTTGATGCCCCCAGATTGCCCGCAATCGTCGGTATGGCGACATTGGCAATTGTGGAGTCCAGAACCAACATGAAAGTAGCCATTGCAAGGGAAATGGTCAGTAGCGCCAATTTAGCGCCTGTAAGTGGTTCTCGTGTCACCATAACGTCCCCTTAAAACTAATTTCTTGAATGACTATTAATGACGTCATTAATTATTTTATTGGCAGGAGCCATATCGATCGTCAGTGCATTCGTGTGATAAGCGGGATGATGGCGTTCAGAGGTTGCCAGTGTCATTTTACGGGTATCTGCTGTATCTACTGTGACTTTTGTCGATAACCCAATACGCAGGGGATACTGCTTTAATTGCTCAGGATCCAGCTCAATACGGACAGGCAAGCGTTGAACAACCTTAATCCAGTTACCGCTGGCGTTTTGGGCGGGTAATAGAGAAAACGCACTACCGGTTCCCATATCAAGGCCTGCTACTTTGCCAGTATACACGACACCATCATTGTAAAAATCGCTGATGATTTTTACTGGCTGCCCGATACGCATGGTGGCGAGTTGGGTTTCCTTGAAATTGGCTTCAATCCACATGTTGCTGGCAGGGACGATGACCATTAAAGGTGTTCCTGAATTAATGCGGGAGCCTACCTGAACATGACGCCGAGAAACATATCCATCAACAGGACTGACAATTTTAGTCCTCTGCAAGGCTAGCCAGGCATCACGAACCCCGGAAGCGGCTTTTTCTACCGCAGGTTGTTTATCCAGTGGAGTATCCAGAATGGTGGCCTGATTGCTGTTGTACTGCGCGATTGCTACATCCAGATCAGCTTTGGCAATCGCGACACTCTCACGCGTATGTTGCAGCTCTTCTTTACCAATGACTTCCTTAATACCGAGTATTTCCCTGCGGTTTAGATCGTTTTGTGCCTTGCTGAGAGCAATCTTTTTCAGGTTGATGACGGCTTGATATTGTTGATTATCGAGTATGCGCTGGTGGGTAGTTCGAACGGCTATAGCTAACTCATTTTCGGCTTTTTTCAGTACCAGTTCAGCATCAAGGGGATTGAGTTGTACGAGAACACTGCCGCTTTTTACAAAATCGGTATTGTCAAAATAGACGGTAGTCACGCTGCCAGTGACCTGAGACATGACCTGTACCTGATTTCCTGTCACATAGGCATTGTCGGTTTCCTGATGATGACGTAAAACGAGGAACCAATAAACAGTATAAGCGGCACCAAGGATAAGAAAGAGTAAAGTCAGTAATATGATTATATTTCGGCGCTGTCTTTTCTTATTGCGGCCTGTAGCTGTCGGGGATTTTATTTCCTCTTTGATATTCATGGCGAATCTCCGTGTTTTTCTTGTTGAACTTGCTGTTTTTTAAAACCACTGTAGACAGAACACACCTCCAGTAGTGTGCATTTACACTACTGGAAAGGGTGAATTACATGGATTCAAATATTATCTGAGGATAATAGTCAGCCATATGAAGTATCAGATGATACAGGCTAGCAGAAAAGATTTTTTAGGTCATGTTGCCATAACACGTTTTTCTTGATGCGAACTGTTCGGTACAAATAGAATCACTTTTTAAAACAATCCCCGATATTATCCAATCGAGCCAATAATTTTCTCATCAATTTCTCTAACTGTTTTTGTTCCTCCTGTTCAAGCGCAGACCAAAGTTTAATCAGGCAGTCATGTTGAGGTGGAAGTAAACTATTTAAGAAATCTGTACCTTTATCTGTTAGATGAAGATGGAGGCAACGACGATCGTTATGGCTCTCTTTTCTTTCTATCCAGCCTTGCTTTTCTAATTCATCAGCAATTCGAGTTGCGTTTGTGCGGGAAGAACCCAATGCAGCACTAAGTTCTGATGGCTGAATGCTACGACTTTCTTTGGTATCCAGGATCATCAGTGCCATAAACAAGGTTTCATTGATTCCTTGCGCTCTCAGCATGTTATTACGATTTTCCAGTAATTTACCCTGGACATGCATCGATAAGCGAGTGAGTAATATCTCTTGATAGGGCAAACTTTTGTTCAACTCTTTTTGCTGTGTAACACGGCAATTAAGCAACTCTTCAGTGGGAGTGAATGAACTTTCCATTGTTTAGATACCTTATTAGTTTCAACCGGTAAAGTAACTTCTGTTAAAAACCCTACAAATACTATATTAAAAGTTAAATTTAGCAATTGTAGTTATTTATTATCATCATATTTCTTTTGATATTGATACCTAATTCATAAATACCTTGAATGTTAATCCAAAAACAGTGGCTCCAGACAGTGTGGCAATGCTGATACTTCGTGTTTTATAGAACAGTAAACAGATAGTCAGGCTGCCGATCAAAGTCGGAAAAAATTTATTATGTTCGCGTATGACTTCAGGAATACCTGAAACAATAAGGAGCGAACAAATTGATGCAATACCAATACTATCCAGTACAACCCCAGTATTTCCCGCTTTGGTCATAGGCGAGCGATTGACACCAAAGCGCAAGGGTAGATAACGGAATAAAAAATTGGCTACCCCTACAACAATACCGATTAGAAGTATTCTATTATCAATCATCAGTTTTATTCTTATTCAACTGTGTGGTGTGAAATTGAAGAAGTGCTGCCAGGCAACCACCCAAAATTCCCGCAAGAATGGCAATCGGGATGGAAAAGTATGTGACACCTATCAACGCACCCGCCAAAGACGCAGTAACGCAGTAGCTATTTTGTTTTTTGACAGATGCCAATAAAAAACTTAAAAACAGGGCTGGAAGCATAAAGGTCATGGCGGCTTCAACGGCTGGATATGAGTCCAGATAACCATTTCCCAGTAGGGAGCCTGCTACGGTTCCGAGTACCCAAGATAGCCATGAACACACAGCGATCGCGACCATCCAGTTTTCACTCCAGCTACGCTGGTCTTTAATCAATTTAGCGGTCGCTGCGGCAAAAACCTCATCAGTCAGACCAAAAGCCCAGATCGCAGTTTTCTTTTCTGATAATTTTTGTTTGATGCGATAACGCAGAGCTGGGCCATATAGAATATGGCGGATATCCATCGCCAGGACGGTCAAAGCAGAAACCCACAAAGACATACCTGCACTAAGCAAAGCGGTGATGACAAATTGGCTTGCCCCTGCATAAATGACACATGAAAAAAATATGGCTTCGAGGGGAGCAAAGCCCAGCTTCACGGCACTCAGGCCAAATGCGAAGGCGATGGGAATATAGCCAATGGCAATGGGTAAGCTATCAATAATGCCTTCTGAGAACGAAGAAATTTTGTTCGGAATGGGAGGCTCAGGTATCGATGCACCAGATTTTGGGATATCGGGCACAGGTTTATCAGGTATTGGCATGGAACTGACTAGTTTTTTTGTTAATAGGTGAAACAACATTAACAAAATATGGTGAAAGTGAAAATATAAAATATATAAATTATTTAATTAATATTATTAAGTCCCGTGTTTTTGATAGGTTTTTAGCAGTATGGAGATAAAAGCCATAAATTTTTGTTAATGAATTTACAACTATTTTTTAAGAGTTCAGGATTAGCTTGTTTTTTGGTCAGTCGCTTTTCTGGCAGCCTCAAGCCATTCATCAACGATTGTCTGGTGTGCTCTGAGCCAACCTTCAGCATGGTGCTCAATATCGATTTCAGAAACTTTATCTCTGTGCATGCGCAGATTTTGCGCGTTGATATCAGCAACTGGCAATTTTATAACAGCAAAAAGCATTGCAGCCGCCGGGTTTTTCTCTGCCCAGATCTTGTTTGCCACAATATGCATAGTACTGGGAGGAAAACCATAGTTGCGGCCATTTGGCAATTGGGTATCAACCACTTCGTCATCATTGAGCGCAGAGAAGGGAACCTGTAGCCATATCACATCCGTATCTAGTTTCAGTACATCACTGACCCAGTAAGGTGTCCACGTGTAATAGAAGATAGGTTTGCTTTCTCGATAGCGAGCGATTGTATCAGCCATCATAGCAGCATAGTTCCCTTGATTATGTTCGACGGTATTCTCCAATCCATAGGCTTTTAGTTGGCTGTTAATTGCCTTTTCGCATCCCCAACCGGGGTTACAACCGGTTAAATCTGCCTTACCATCTCCATTGCTGTCAAACAACTTAGCAAGTTGGGGATCTTGCAGTTGTGCGATATTGGTGATGCGATATTTTTCTGCCGTTTTTTTATCAATCAAATAACCTTGAACAGCATTTTCAACATATGTTCCTTTGCGATAGAGTTTTTTATCACCACCTGCGGCTTTGTATTGCGAGTTATGAAGGGGAACCCAATTAACGGCCATGAATGTGGCGTCACCAGCGGCAATGGAAGCATAGGCAACATTATAATCGACTTCTTTGATGGGTTTGATGTCATAGCCGAGTTTTTCCAATACCTTGCAGACAATTAATGTCTGGAAAGTTTCTTCGCTGATGGTGCTTTGAAGCGGTTGTACACTGATGCCCTGACCGGGCAGTTCAGAGGCAAATAGCGGTATGCTCACTAATGATGACAGGGCTAATCCCAAGATCGTATTCTTATTCATGATTTTTTTACACCGAGTTATGATACGCATAGTGTTTCCCTCCGTTATTTATCGGTTTGAGTGTTATTGTCACAGGAGGACTTTTGTGCCCATTTTCGGGCAAAAAGTGTGATGAACAGCCCTATCGGCCCCGAGTGATACCAAAGTCCTCCTCTGGCACGGTTGTTTTTCCCTAGAGATTGGGTCAGGCGATCAAGGATAATGGCAAGAATAACAATTCCTGCGCCCCCAACGGCTGCCAGCCCTATATCAAGACGGCCAATTCCGCGCAATACCATCTGCCCCAAACCACCAACGGCTATCATGGAGGCAATGACGACCATGGAGAGTGCCAACATCAATGTCTGATTCACGCCGGCCATAATTGTAGGCATAGCAAGGGGAAGCTGAACTTTGAACAACATTTGGCGTGGACTTGCACCAAAGGATTGGGCTGCCTCGATGAGATCTGCCGGAACTTGTTTGATCCCTAAAATTGTCAGGCGAACAATGGGCGGCAAGGCAAAAATGATCGTGACCATGACCCCAGGCACATTACCGATGCCGAACAACATCACAATAGGAACGAGATAGACAAAAGCTGGCGTTGTCTGCATTGCATCCAGCAAGGGGCGGACAATTCGGGCAACCCGTTCATTGTGTGCTAGCCAGATAGCGAGCGGTAAGCCAATGAGAATGCAGAACAGCAGAGCCGTGAGCACCAGTGCCAGTGTTATCATGGCTTCAGACCATGCACCAATAGCACCGATCAGGATCAGTGAAATGAAGGAAGTGACCCCCATTCCCGCTCCTGTAAGCTGCCACGCAAGCAGTGCGAAAATCAGAATAGTCACGGGAGCAGGCATGGAAATCAGAAACTGTTCAAACCCAGTTAAGATAAAATCCACCGGAATACGTACACCCTGAAAAATAGGCCGGAAATGCAGGACGAGCCAGTCAATAGCGTGGGTTACCCATGAATCAAACGGAATCAATTTATGCTGAAAAGGCGCCATAATATTGAAGTGTTCTGATGAAATCTCAGTTGCGGAAGTATCCAGCCAATCATTATTTGATGATGGATCGACTGTGGCACTATTGATCCAAGGATCACTGAAGGTTGCCTGATCAGATGCTGTCTGTAGGGTTTTACTGCTCATTCGGTGTTTCCTTATCTAAAGCCTGTAACAGGATCCCTTTGGAAATGACACCTAAATAACGGTCATTATCACCCACAACAGGAACAGCACAGGGGGATTGCGCCACGATAGATATCAATTCATGCAGCGGCATATCAGCCGAGACGGCGGCGGGTTCTTTCAACGTGGCATATTCAATCGGTTGCTTTTCTGTCAGCGCTTTTTGTAAAGAGCAGACCGAAACCACGCCAATAAATTTTTGGCCTTTTTCGATCAGATATCCATAATTCCTGTCTTCATCATCCAGAACTTTCAGAGCCGAGCGAGGGCCAAAACCTGTGGCTATATGGAGCAGAGCTTCATGCCGACGACGAGCAACATCTTTTGCTGAGAATACATGGCTAATATCTACACCTCGGAAGAACGTTTTGACGTAATCATTGGCAGGATTATTCAGGATCTCATCAGGTGTACCCACTTGTACAATGATGCCCCCCTGCATGATCGCAATGCGATCACCAATGCGCATTGCTTCATCCAAGTCATGGGAAATAAAGATAATCGTGCGCTGGTGCTCGCCCTGCAGACGTAGTACTTCGTCCTGCATTTCGGTGCGGATCAGAGGATCGAGAGCAGAGAAGGCTTCATCCATCAACAGAATATCGGGATCATTGGCTAATGCTCTAGCTAACCCGATACGCTGTTGCATACCGCCGGAAAGCTCATCGGGATATGACAGAGCATAGTTTTCCAGATTCACTTGTTTCAAGGTTTCAAGTGCCTTGTAGTGACGCTCTTTTTTGGGAATACCGGCAAGTTCCATCCCAAACGCGGTATTTTCCAGAACATTTAAATGGGGCATGAGTGCAAATGACTGGAAAACCATACTGATTTTACTGCGGCGAACCTCCCTCAGTTGGGTGTCTGAAATAGCAGCAATATCTTTTCCATCAATGATAACCTGACCTCTGGTGGGTTCTATCAGACGATTGAGAAGGCGTACCAGCGTAGATTTACCTGAACCGGATAACCCCATGATGACAAATACTTCGCCTTCTTCAATGGCCAGATTGGCATTTTGCACTCCAATCGCCAGACCGGTTTTTTCAAAAATCTGTTCCTTGTTAAAACCGGATTCTAATAACTTAAATGCGGGTTCTGGATGATCTCCGAATATTTTATATAGATTTCTAACTTCGAGTTTAATTGTCATGCAATAAATATTTTCCGTTTGTTAATGATATATTTTCTTTATTACTCCGAATCATTTTTTTCACATATCTACCCTAGCACACTGAAATATGTTGACAACCCCTTGTTTAGAATTATTAATCAAATAGACATTTATTATGGCGTAATGTTTGTGACTGCAATTTGATTTTTAATCTTTTTTAAGAAAGTAAATATGTAATGATAAAAACGTATTTTAGGTGGCATTAGTGATATATATATCTGTTATATAATTGTTTTTTATTTTTTTTGATGTGTCGATTTTTGAAATATTGCAGGAAATTTGAATTAATCTGTATTTTGATTTCACTGGCAATAAAAATATTGGAATAAATAAGATATTTTAATTTATTATGACAGCTTTCACTTACTCTAGCCACATTGTTATCTATATCTATGCTTTGGGAATTCGTTACCGTACTGCAACTTGAAATTTATTAGACACAGTATAGTAATTACTTAAATATCTCATCAGACAGATCTTGCGTTGTAGAGGAGGCAGACAAAATTGTACCGAACACAACTGTGTTTGCCATAAATGATAACGCTTCTGGTAAAATTACTTTCTGAGTATCGCTGTAGCTAATAATAAAAACTAACATCTTTGTATTATATTCGGATAATCTATTTATGAAATAAATACAATATACGTTGTCTTTTTTTATAAAAGACACTATATATAGTATCTTTATCTTTTTTAATTGAACCTCATTAAAAATAGGGTGTTCAATTAGATTGGCAATCCTCTGATTTTTATTGTCAGAGGGCGGAATGGTTTCTTTATCAAATTGTCAGATGTGTAACTGAATTCATCATTGCAAATTGATGAAGGAGAGATTTAGGCTAGTATAGAAATTATTAACAATAAATTAAATGGAGGTAGTTTATGTATCATCATTACCTGAATACTCCAGAAGGCTTTCCTAAGCCTTATGTACATATCACTGCAGATGATGAAGGAGTCACTAGCATCTACTTTGTTAATGAAAAGAAAGAATTAGAATCTAAAAACACGATTACTAAGCAGTGTGTAAAAGAGTTACAGGAATATTTCAAAGGAAAACGACATACATTCACGGTTCCTTTGAGCATGAAGGGAACAGAATTCCAGAAGCGAGTCTGGCAGCAGCTCTGCAACATCCCTTTTGGCGACATGTGGAGTTATAAACAATTGGCATTGACTTTGGGATCCGTTAATTATTGCCGTGCTGTAGGAATGGCAAACTCACGTAATCCCATTTCCCTGATTGTACCTTGCCATCGAGTGATTGGGCATGATGGTAAGTTAGTCGGCTATACTGGTGGGCTGGATATCAAAGGATGGCTGCTGGAACATGAAAAGAATAAAAAAATTAAAGCTAAACAGAGTTGAACAAAATACTAGTTTATTTATGAAATAGCTACTAAAGTATAAAATAACTTTATGAAATAAAGCAAAACGTGCGTTTTTCACATTTTGTTATATATTTCGTGATCTACGTTACAGACAGTAGACTATATTATTGTTGTACTGTGTGTGATACAGAGTTTGTGTCTTATTTATTAAAGGTAAGTTTGATGTCAAAAATTAAAGGTAACGTTAAGTGGTTTAATGAATCCAAAGGATTCGGTTTTATCACTCCAGAAGATGGTAGCAAAGATGTTTTCGTACACTTTTCCGCCATTCAGTCTAATGGTTTCAAAACTTTGGCTGAAGGTCAAAGAGTCGAGTTTGAAATCACTGAGGGTGCGAAAGGTCCATCTGCTGCAAACGTTGTCCCAATCTAATTTCTATCCCCGTATTTTGAAAACCCGTTTATTACAACGGGTTTTTTATGTTTTTAAGTTCAACTTGATTTAGAACCTACTCATCCACAGAAGCCCGTGGTTAGCATCAATTACCAAACTGGATCAAGATGTGTGGCCTTATTAAAATAAGCCAGTCCCAACCCAATGATAAATGCCCCAACGCAGTTAGCCGTCAGCGTACCAACGGCAAGAGGAGTAGAGGCATTATTCAGGCGGAGACTAATTAACCAGCGTAATACACTGCCCAAGCCACCACCTATAAATACAGCAAAAATAATATTTATCATGATGGTGACGGTAGGTAGGTTATTTGACTTCCATGCCTTTGGCCTGCATATCAGCATGGTAAGAGGAGCGGACAAATGGACCACAGGCAGCGTGGGTAAAGCCCATCTCCAGTGCTGCTTCTTTCATCTCGTCAAATTCAGCAGGGCTGACATAACGCTGGACAGGCAGGTGATGGCGACTCGGCTGTAAGTATTGGCCTAATGTCAGCATGGTGACGCCATGACGACGTAAATCACGCATCACTTCTAAAATTTCTTCGTTGGTCTCGCCCAATCCCACCATCAAACCTGACTTGGTTGGGATATTTGGATGAGTTTCCTTGAATTTTTCCAGTAGCTTCAACGACCACTCGTAGTTAGCACCCGGGCGAACCTGACGATATACCCGTGGTACGTTTTCCAGATTGTGGTTAAATACATCAGGTGGTGTGGCTGTCAGAATTTCCAGCGCACGATCCATACGTCCACGGAAATCAGGTACTAGTGTTTCGATCTTAATTGATGGATTTTTTTCGCGAATGGCAGAGATACAGTCGGCGAAATGCTGTGCGCCGCCATCACGCAGATCATCACGGTCAACAGAGGTGATCACGACATAACGCAGAGCCATATCTTGAATGGTTTGCGCGAGCTTAGTGGGTTCATTGGTATCTGGTGCAGTCGGGCGGCCATGTGCCACGTCACAGAATGGGCAGCGACGGGTACAAATCGCACCAAGGATCATAAAGGTGGCTGTTCCGTGGTTAAAGCACTCGGCCAGATTAGGGCAGGAGGCTTCTTCACAGACGGAATGCAAGCCATTTTTGCGCATTGCAGCTTTGATGCCCTGAATGCGGCTGGAATCCGCAGGAAGTTTGATTTTCATCCACTCAGGTTTACGCAAGAGTGCTTCACGTTCTGTGGCCACTGTTTTTACAGGGATCAGAGCCATTTTATCTGCGTCGCGATATTTAACACCGCGTTCCATCTGAATTGGTTTACTCATAATCGTGCCGGTTCCAGTTATATTCTTCAGATTTTGATTTATTGTCTAATCCCTATGTCAGAGCCATCAGATCAATAAATCCATTCAATTTTTTTTGAAAAATGTTAAAAAATTATATCATCTTTCATTGATTAGTTGAAATCCCAAGATCCGGCAGAATTTTTCCACCAGAACAGGTTGTACATCTTCAACAGTGACCTCTGCTGCGAGGTCACTGAGTTGAGTCATCTGCATTCCCGCATAACCACATGGGTTAATGCGTAAAAATGGCTGTAAGTCCATTGCAATATTCAGTGCCAGACCGTGGAAAGAGCATCCTTTACGGATACGCAGCCCAAGTGAACATATTTTGTTGTTCTGGACATAGACACCCGGAGCATCTGGACGGGCATGCGCTTCTACACCAAAATGAGCCAAGGTTTCGATTACGGCATTCTCGATTGCCGTCACCAACTGACGCACACCAATTTTTGCCCGCTTTAAATCGACTAAGACATACATGATCTGTTGCCCAGGACCATGATAGGTTACTTGGCCGCCCCTGTCGGATTGAATAACGGGAATCTCACCTGGCGTAAGCACATGCTCGGCTTTACCTGCCTGACCTTGCGTAAACACTTTTTCGTGCTGGACGAGCCAGATTTCATCAGATGTTTCCGCAGTACGTTGCTCAGTAAACTGGTGCATAGCATCAGAAACTGGTTCGTAAGGCTGGATACCCAACTGGCGTAAAATAACGGTGTTATGTTGCAATGGAAACTTCATCATTCGTTAACAAAAAATTATCCGCCAGTATAACGCCCTAAAAGGATTCCCACCAGTTTGAGAATGCTTTAATGCACTAATATTGTTAATTAGACGAATATATTTAAATTTTATATTATGATGGTTATATATTTCGATGATTTCTCCTTTAATCTCTGTTTGAGCTAACAGATGGTCAGAAAAAACCAACTCCTGATTGTGGGGCATCTTTGTAGTTTTCTGGTGCTCCTTTACAGCCTCTCTATGTTGCTGCCTATTTTTGTTGCACTATTTTATAAAGAAAAAAGTGTGTTTGCCTTTTTTGATACGTTGCTCATTGGATTGAGTATCGGAAGCGTTGGTTGGTATTTTACCCGCAAAACCAAAGCACAACCCAGTACCCAAGATGGATTTCTTATTATCGTGCTGTTCTGGCTGCTCTTTTCGCTGCTCAGTGCTTTGCCTTTTGTCCTTGATAAAAGCCTGAATATCAACCTTGTGGATGCGGTGTTTGAAGGTGTGTCGGGTATTACAACGACAGGAGCAACGGTACTGAATGATGTGTCTGCATTACCCAAGTCTATGCTCTATTATCGTGCACAGCTTAATTTTATTGGTGGATTGGGAGTTATCGTACTGGCTGTTGCGATTCTGCCATTGCTCGGTATTGGTGGGGTAAAACTCTATCAATCAGAAATGCCTGGCCCCTTTAAAGAAGAGCGCCTGACCCCTCGCCTTGCCGATAGTGCTAAAAGTTTATGGCTGGTTTATCTGCTGTTGGGCGCTTTATGTTCGGTGAGTTTTAAAGTAGCGGGAATGTCGTGGTTTGATGCCGTTTGTCATGGAATTTCGACCGTTTCTTTAGGTGGATTTTCGACCCGCAATGAAAGCCTTGGTTATTATGACAGTGCCGCTATTGAAATGGTGGGGGGTATTTTCTCGGTATTGGCGGCAGTCAACTTTACGCTCTATTTTGTTGCACTGACACGCAGAAGCCTAAAACCACTATTGAAAAATGCCGAACTGAAATTTTTTCTGCTGGTACTGGCGGCGGTAGTTTGCATTATCTGGCTGGAGTTATATCGCTCGGGTATGTATGGTGTGAAGGAAGCTTTCGTTCATGGTTTTTTCATGACCAGTTCCATGATGACCGATAATGGTCTGGCGACTTCAGATTATGCCCAATGGCCCTCTCACACGATATTGATGCTATTGGCAGTCAGTTTCTTTGGGGGCTGTGTGGGATCGACGTGTGGCGGTATTAAGGCACTCCGTTTCCTGATTCTGGCAAAGCAGAGTATCAGCGAAATTAATCAACTTGTTCATCCGAATGCCATTTCAACGATTAAAGTTGGCCAGTCTTCGGTTCATGAAAGGGTATTGCGCTCCGTCTGGGGTTTTTTCTTTTTGTATGTTTTTTTCAGTTGTTTTTTTATCTGGGCATTGAATTTGTTGGGTTATGATTTAGTAACCTCGTTTGCTACCGTTGCGGCCTGTATCAATAATATGGGAGTCGGTTATGGCGCAACCGCGCAAGGTTTTGGTGATCTTGATGCTATCGCGAAATGGATGATGTGTGCGGCCATGTTATTGGGGCGTCTTGAAATTTATCCGATCCTGATCCTCTGTTCGAAGGCATTCTGGCGTTTTTGAGGTGGCAGTAAACACGAGCGGGTTGTGTTTGATATATAGTTGATCATATTGATTCAAACTATCAAAGAAACTGCATCAGTATTTGCTTCAGGGACGTCATTTAGATCGTTCATTAATCAATTTCATGGCGTATTGGTCGAAATCTTCATCCGAGGATGATCACGCATGATTTGATGAGTTTCACCATGAATTGTGGCTTTTAAAATGCCCCGACTGGGGCATTAAATACTTAATCAATCACGTTGTGGCTGTTTAATCACAGAACCACTCGCACCAGCTCCAAATTACCCAACTCTTCATACAGCGTTTCAACCTGCTCAATATGTGTGGCATTGATGGTGATGGAAACCGAGTGGTAATTGCCTTTGCTGCTTGGTTTCACCACTGGGGAGTAATCGCCCGGCGCATGGCGCTGAACCACTTCAATAACTTGATCCACCAGCTCAGGTTGAGCTAAACCCATCACTTTGTAAGTGAATGAGCAGGGGAACTCAAGCAGTTCATTTAATTTTGTTTTCATGGGCACTCCTAGTTTACTTGCCACGGCAATGTGGTAGTTTTTGCCGTGGCGTGATTATTTTCTAACAATTAGTGACTAATATAAGGTTCAATGCTTACCTTTCAAGGGATCAACCAAACCAATGATGGAACATCAATTTGATGTAATCGATCATACGGCTGAAGAAACCCCCTTCTTTGATTTCCTGCATCACGACCAATGGACGTTGTTCAATGGTTTTACCATCAAGCTGGAAGTTGATAGTACCGACGACTTGATCTTTGGCGAGTGGGGCATGTAATTCGGTATTGTTCAATACGTAGCTGGCTTTCAGATCTTTCAGGCGGCCACGAGGAATAGTCAGATAAACATTTTTATCGACGCCCAATTGTACCTTATCAGCATCACCAAACCAGACTGGCTCTGAGGCAAATTCTTTACCTACCTGCAATGGTGAGACCGTTTCAAAGAAGCGGAATCCCCAAGTCAGTAGTTTTTTGCTGTCGGTTTCACGCCCTTTGAATGTTGGGCTGCCCATGACAACAGAAATTAGGCGCATATTACTTTCGGTGGCGGAAGAAACAAGGTTGTAACCGGCGCCACTGGTGTGGCCGGTTTTGATGCCATCCACATTCAGGCTTTTATCCCATAGCAGCCCGTTACGGTTGGGTTGATGGATATTGTTGTAAGTAAATTCTTTCTCTTTGTAGATGGCATACTCATCCGGTACATCACGGATCAGAGCCTGACCAATCAGTGCCATATCATGGGCAGAACTGTATTGGCCTGCTGCATCTAGGCCATGGACAGTCTCAAAGTGTGTGTTTTGCAACCCTAGATTCTGCACATACTTATTCATCAGGTTGACGAACGCATCTTGACTGCCTGCGACATAGTCAGCCATTGCGACACAGGCATCATTACCGGATTGCAGGTTGATACCACGGGATAGCATGGCAACAGAAACCTGATCACCGGGTTTCAAAAACATCAGTGAGGAGCCTTTAAACACCGGATTGCCCGTTGCCCAAGCATCCTTACCGACGGTAACGGTGTCATTCGGACCGATTTTCCCTGATTTGATGGCTTGACCAATCACATAGCTGGTCATCATCTTCGTCAGACTGGCGGGATCACGTCGGATATCTGAATTCTTTTCTGCCAATATCTTACCTGAGTTGTAATCAATCAGAATATAGGCTTCTGCATCGGTTTGTGGAACGCCGGGGATCATGGTTTTGAAATTATCATCCGTGTTAGCGAATGCAGAAGCGCTGGTAGCCAGAGCGATGCCTAAAGTGGCATTTTTAATAAAACGGGAAGTAACTATGTATTTCATGATTGATTAGGTAGCATCCGTGAGAAAGGGATTGATAATAAGCGACATAATAACAAATGATAAAAAAGCTGACATTAAACAAAATTGAGTGAGTTGAAGGTTTACACTTTTTTACCCGGTTGTTTTTTTATCCACCTGCTGATATTGACGGAATTGTCGAATATCAGCAGGTGATTGGCTAATCAGGGGGCAACAATAAAGGAGGATTGATGCATCTGGTCAGTTAATTTCTTTTGTAGTTCCGTTGCTTGCTGGCGACTGAGAGGCCCCAGTTGAACGCGATAGATATTACTAAATTGCATAACACGGCCCTGTACATTAAAGCGCTGGCTTAATGATTGTTGCCACTCTTTGGCTTTCTGTTCAGAACTGATGGCACCAACTTGTACCATGAAACCGCCCGTTGATGTGGCGGCAGATTCAGGTATAACGGGGGAAGTCGCAACAGGTTCAGTCTGTGGCTGCAATATCCATTTTGTCTCTGATTGCTTTGGTGCAGATGGTGTTCCTGCGGACGGTGAAGTGAGAAACGGATTTTCTGTATTCCCAGACAGATTCTGCTCAACAGCAGGTTGGCTCACCGTATTTTGCTCTGCGATATTTTGTTCAGATGGGCTGTCCATCATAGCTGGTGCGCCAATATCGGGTCTGTCAGGTAAAGCATAACTTTGTTTGACGATAATCGCGCCTTCTGTCCCCAAGCCAGAAATTGATCCATCAGGTGCAACTTGAATTCCATCCAGTTTGACTCTGCTTTGTGGCATCAGGTTCAGGCGTTCCGTCGTTGCCCGCGATAATTCAATGATTTTGCCCGGCTTATTGTAAGGGCCACGGTCATTAATTCTGACAATTATCATGCGCCCGTTGCTCAAATTAGTGACCCGCACATAGCTTGGAATAGGTAATGTGGGGTGCGCAGCCGCTAAAGCATAAGGACTAGCCCGTTCACCAATTGCTGTCAGTTTTCCATTCGCTTCTTCACCGAACCCACTGGCATAACCCGTCTGGGTGAAGTTAGCTGAGTCCTGCACGATGCGATAGGTTTGCCCATCCCTTTGATAGTCTTGGTTGGCACTTGGATGATAAGGCTCATATTGAGGTTCTGCACCCAATACCTCACGGGTTGGAACAGGAGGAATGGAGGAGTCCTCCCTTTTATTACCTGTTGTTGTACAGCCTGATATCAGTACAGCCACGATGCCGAGTATAAGCCATTGTTGACGCATGAAACCTCTTCCTTATAAGCTTTTGGACAATAACTTGCGATGCGTATGTATTGACATAATAATGCCGAATCCTGCCATTAAGACAATTAATGCCGAGCCGCCATAGCTAATCAGCGGTAGGGGAACGCCGACTACAGGCAGGATACCGCTCACCATGCCGATGTTTACGAAGACATAGACAAATAGAATTAGTATTAAACCACCCGCCATCACCCGCCCAAAAGTATTTTGTGCTCTGGCGGCAATAACCAAACCCCGCATGATGAGCAGCAGATAGAGAGCCAGCAAGACAAGAACACCCACCAGCCCCAGCTCTTCAGAGAGAACAGCGAAAATGAAATCCGTATGGCGCTCAGGTAGAAATTCCAATTGCGACTGTGTTCCTTGCAACCAGCCTTTGCCAAATTCCCCTCCTGAGCCAATGGCGATTTTGGACTGGATGATGTGATAGCCCTTACCCAGCGGATCACTTTCAGGATCCAGCAGCATCATGACTCTGGCACGTTGGTAGTCATGCATTAAAAAGAACCACAATATTGGAAGAAAACAGGCAATCAGTAAAATGGCAATGGTGATTAACCGCCAGTTCATTCCTGCCAGAAACAGAATGAATACACCAGAGGCGGCAATCAGGATAGAAGTTCCCAAGTCTGGCTGTGCGGCGACTAGTAGGGTAGGCAAGAATGTCAGAATCAGTGCAATCCCCGTATTTTTCAACGAGGGAGGGCAAAGATCACGGTTCATGAAACGGGCAACCATCAAAGGAACGGCAATTTTAGCAATTTCCGATGGCTGGAAGCGCACAATGCCCAGATCCAGCCAACGTTGCGCACCCTTACTTATTTGCCCAAAAACATCAACAAGGATTAGCAGGAACACGCATCCAATATAAAGATAAGGTGCCCAGTTCTCGTATATGCGTGGCGGGACTTGAGCCAAGACGATCATGACTATCAGCCCCATGATAACTTGCCCGGCTTTACGTTCCATCATGTCAACGTCTTGTCCGCTGGCGCTCCACATAATGAAAAGGCTGTAGACTAGCAATGCTAGAATGCACAGCAGCAGTGGGATATCGATATGTACTCTGGTCCAGAAAGGAACCTTTTTCTGAGAGTCTGTCATGGCGTTACTCAATTAGCTTGTGTTCCGGTTACGGCCGGAGCTGCAACGGGAGTGATGCGCTTGCTATCCTTGATTAAAATATGATCCAGGATTTGACGGATTATCGTTCCAACCGCAGGTCCTGAGCCGCCGTTTTCCAGAATAATAGAAATGGCAACTGTTGGGCTGTCATAGGGCGCGAAGGCTATCATTAGTTTGTGGTCACGCAGATGTTCTGCCAGTTTGCTTGCATTATAGGTTTCATAGCTGAATACTTGTGCGGTACCTGATTTTACGGCTGCTTTGTATGGTGTACCGGCAAAGAACCTGCGTGCGGTGCCGTTTGGGGCATTGGCAACACCGTACATGCCATCTTTGGCAATTTCCCAGTAGCCTGAATGGATATCACCAATCGAATGATTTACAGGAGGTTGGTAAGGATGCATTTCGCCATTCACGCGAGTCCCCAGCAAGAAATGTGGCGTTTTTACTTCCCCATCATTGATTAATGTCATCAGAGCCTTCACCATTTGCATAGGGGTGGCTGTCCAGTATCCCTGACCGATGCCGACCGAAATGGTGTCACCTTGATACCACGGTTTTTTATAGCGTTTCACTTTCCATTCTCGGGTTGGAATGTTGCCGGGAGTTTCCTCCCTCAAATCAATACCCGTAAATTGACCATAACCAAACCTTGACATCCATTCGGAAAGCCGGTCGATACCCATATCATAGGCTACTTGATAGAAAAAAGTATCTGACGATTCAACGATAGCTTTATGCACATTCAGCTTACCGTGTCCCCAGCGTTTCCAGTCACGATAACGTTTTTCTGAACCGGGTAGCTGCCACCAGCCGGGATCGAATATCGTGGTATTCTTTGTGATGATATCGCTACTCAGTGCCGCAGAGGCAATAAAAGGTTTGACCGTTGATGCCGGTGGGTAAGCCCCTTGGGTTGCGCGGTTAATTAGCGGACGGTTAGGATCGTTGAGCAGATTTTTATAATCCTTACTGGAAATCCCATCCACAAACAGGTTGGGGTCATAGCTTGGGTTCGATACCATTGCCAACACTTCACCAGTACGAGGATCAGTGACCACGACAGCAGCCCGGCTGGTTGTCAGGATTTGTTCAATATAGTTTTGCAGACTCAAATCTATCGACAGGTAAACATCTTTACCTGCCTGTGGGGGTTGTTCATGTAACTGTCGGATCACTCTGCCACGGTTGTTGACTTCAACTTCTTCATAGCCGGGTTTGCCGTGCAGAGTTGATTCATAATAGCGCTCAATGCCCAGCTTACCGATATCATGGGTAGCTGCATAGTCAGCGAGAATACCCTCTTTCTCAAGTCTTTCTACGTCCTTATCATTGATTTTGGCGACATAACCAATCACGTGGGTGAGAGCAGAACCAAAAGGATACTCGCGACGCTGATAGCCTTTGATTTCCAGTCCTGGAAAACGATATTGGTTGACGTAAAACCGGGCAACCTGTACTTGGTTCAGGGATGTTTTCAAAGGAACGGAGGTAAAACGACGTGCGCGTTGACGTTCTTTCTTGAAGTTTTCTATATCTTCATCGGTCAGATCAACTATGGCGCGCAATTCATCCAGCGTTTTGTCAAGATTATCGATTTTCTGTGGAATGATTTCTAATTGGTAAATAGTGCGGTTAGTGGCTAATGGTGTTCCATTACGATCATAAATGATACCCCGACTTGGAGCAATGGGAACGAGCTTAATGCGGTTCCCATTTGAGCGGGTCTGGTAATCTTCGTGGCGAATGATCTGGAGATTATAAAGATTGGCAATCAGAATTCCCGTTAAAATGATAATGCCAATGAACGCCACGAGTGCGCGGCGCATAAAAAGGGCTGATTCAGCCGTATGATCGCGAAAAGGGGTTCGTTTATTCTTCATCCCATTGCCAGAATTCACGGTGATAGATTACCCAATTTATTCCCGATGGTAGGGGTGATTAGTCGTGATACTCCACGCCCGATAAAGGCTTTCAGCAACCAGAACCCGTACCAGAGGGTGTGGCAGCGTCAGTGGAGAAAGTGACCAACTTTGCGCTGCGGCAGCTTTGCAGGCCGGAGCCAGACCTTCTGGGCCACCAATAAGCAAACTGACATTTCTGCCGTCTTGTTTCCAGCGTTCTAGCTGTTGTGCTAACTGTGGGGTATCCCAATGAGATCCGGGAATATCCAGTGTCACAATGCGATTGCCTTTGCCGACAGCCGACAGCATTTGTTCGCCTTCTTTTTCAAGAATACGTTTGATGTCGGCATTTTTACCTCGTTTTCCTGCTGGGACTTCAATCAGCTCAAAAGGCATATCCTTGGGAAAACGATGCAAATAATCGATAAAGCCGGTCTGAACCCAGTCCGGCATTTTTGTTCCTACAGCGACCAATTGTAACTTCAAACTCAACTCCAGAGTTTTTCCAGTTCATACATGCGACGGCTGTCTTCCTGCATGACATGTATCATTATTTCGCCGAGGTCAACGACTATCCAGTCTGAGATGCCTTGCCCTTCAACACCCAGTGGCATAATTCCGGCTTCGCGGCAGTCATCAACCAGATTGTCTGCCACTGACATCAGGTGACGGGTTGATGTGCCTGTGCAGATAACCATGCAGTCGGTAATACTGGATTTTCCACGAACATCTATAGAAACAATATCCTGTGCTTTGGAATCTTCAAGTTTATCAATAACAAATTTTTGTAGTTCTGTGCCTTGCAAAAGGATCACCTTAATTTCATCAAATTGGTTGAATAATGCAGAATAATAGCATGCCAATCTCTGTAAAAGTAAGCGACTCAGCGGCAAATCACAGTATGTTTTCGTTATTGTCGATATAGCCCCTGTGAATTGACATAATTTTGTATCGCTGGAGGCAGTAAATCATCACAGCTCAGCCCTTGCTGATGGCGTTGACGGATATCAGTTGCAGAGATGTTTAATAACGGAGTAGTGGCCAGATAAATACAACCGTGTGGCTTTTGTCTTAATGATATCGGAGTGTCAATTTTGTGCTGTTCAAGCCACTTTTGCATATCTGAGGTTGAAAGTTGGCTTTGATAACCCGGACGTGAGCAGACCAGAAGGTGGCAGATACCCAGTAATTCTTCCCATTTATACCATGTATGGATGGATTGCAGTGAATCCTGTCCGATGATGAATGCCAGTGGCCGTTGTTCGCCGACTTCTTGACGAAAGGATTTCAGCGTTTCTATCGTATAAGAGGGCGTCTGACGTTCCAGTTCACGGGTATCGACGGTAAAAAGCGGGTTGTCCTGTACGGCCAGACGAACCATCTCCAACCGTTGACTGGCGGTTGCTTCAGGTTGTGGACGATGTGGCGGAACATGGTTTGGCAGTAAAATGACCTGTTTTAGCCCCACCTGTTTCGCTAATGCCTCCACAGGGCGCAAGTGACCATAATGAATGGGATCGAATGTGCCACCAAACAGCGCCTGAATAATCGGGGAACTCGGGTCTATTGTTGAATCAGTGGAATGAAGCATTCAAGAAGCTCTCTGGTAATGTTTTTCCGCATAACAGCATGGAAAGTGTTTCCAGGTTAGCCCAAATCGATTGGCCATAATCCTGTTTGACGCACAGTTCCATCTGAGTCAGCAAATGTATGGCTGATTGAAGATCTTGCTGTGACAAGCGCTGTAATGCGGCTGTCAGCAGTGATCGCCGGTTTTGCCAAATTTTGTGCTGATCAAACAGTGTCTTCAAAGGAGTTGTCTTATCCTGACGTTTGAGGGTTAACAGCAGTATCAGCTCCCGTTGTATGGTGCGAAGCAGGATGATCGATTCAGTATCTTCTTGTCGAAGTTGTTTCAGTATATGCCACGCCCGTTTGATTTTGCCTGCCAGCAGGGCATCAACCCAGTGATAGGGGGCAAAATGTGCCGCATCGTTGACAGCTTCTTCGACTCGGGGAAGCGTCAGCCGATTATCGGGATGGAGCAGAGAAAGACGTTCCAGTGCCTGAGCCAGTGCTAATAAATTTCCTTCATAGCAATAGCACAGTAGTTGGTTAGCTTCATCTTCCAGTGATAGCCCCATGCTTCTGGCTCGTTGTGCCACCCATTGAGGAAGACGGTTTTGTTCAGGAGTCAGACAACTGACGTACACACCATTCTGCCCAAGTGTTTTGAACCACGGACTGTTTTCCTGCGCTTTGGTGAGTTTGTGCCCACGTAATATCAATAAGATATCTGCGTGCAGCAATCCAGACAGCTTGGTTAGCCGTTCTACCATTGCTGCATTTGGGCCATTTTCCGGCAGTAGCAGGGTAAGTGACTGGCGAGAGGAAAACAGGCTGAGTGACTGGCACAGGCTGAATATTTCATCCCATTCAGTATGGTTATCCAGAGAAAAGGTGAAATGCTCCAGAAAGCCATGCTGTTCAGCCACTCTGCGGATGCTGTCCTGACTTTCCTGCAACAGCAACGGCTCGTTGCCCCATAGCAGGTAATTGTTTCGCAGCCCTTCATTGAGCTGCGAAAGGAGTTGTTCAGGATAGAGTCGGATCATTGTTTTTGTGCAGTCGCTGCTTGCTGTTTTTCTTCAGTTTTCAAGAGTTCTGCACTGTGAACAGTTAGCAACTGGCGCATAAGCTGGTGGGCTGCTTGCTCACGCATTTCCTGCTGAATCAGTTCATTTTCCGCATCCTTTGCCAGTGCTTCCAGCGGGTTATCGAAGAAAGAACGATCAACTCTTGCCCGCAATGGATAGATACCGCCATTCGGCATAAGCACTTGAGCATCAACATACAGGACTAGTTGACGTTCCGCCGCTTTACCATCCTGAAATACAGAAGCGGTCTCTTTGTGCTCATTAGAGCCCAAGAGTTTCAGGATCGGTACTGAGGCATCGCCACGTTCAACAATCTTGACGTCGTTCAGACGAAGTTGCTGGCGTACTGCTCTGGCCAGAGGCCCGTAGGGATCAGCTGAACTTAATTGTAATGTTTGAAGTTCTTTTGGTACCTGTGTTGTGCCACGAAGATGAAAACCACAGCCAGCGGTGACCAGCACCGCTAACCCCAGAAACAACGTGAAAATACCATGCCGCACATTATTTCCTACCAAAATATGGACTCCTGTTATCAGCCGACGACCAGATTCAGCAATTTGCCTGGAACATAGATGACTTTACGAATACTGATGCTTTCAAGGTATTTCGCAACGCTGTACTCTTTTGCCGCCATCTCTTGAACATACTCTTTTGTCACATCTGCGGGTACGGTAATACGACCACGAACCTTACCGTTAATCTGGATGATGACCAGCTTGGTATCATCCACCATTGCCTGCTCATCAGCCTGTGGCCATGCAGCCGTGTCAATATCGCTTTCATTACCAAGTTCTTTCCACATCACGAAACAAGCGTGTGGCGTGATAGGGGAAAGCATACGTACAACCGCAGTCAGTGCTTCCTGCATTAAAGCGCGATCTTGCTCGGTTTCCTGTGGGACACGAGTCAGTTTGTTCATCAGCTCCATGATAGCTGCAACGGCGGTATTGAATGCTTGACGACGTCCGATATCATCGGTGACTTTCGCAAGGGTTTTATGTAAGTCACGACGCAAATCTTTCTGTTCAGTCGTCAGGCTGGCGATATCCAGCGGCTGGGTTGTACCTTTGCTGCTGTGCTCATAAACCAGACGCCAGACACGTTTCAGGAAGCGGTTAGCGCCTTCTACGCCAGACTCCTGCCATTCCAGTGTCAGCTCTGGTGGCGCAGCAAACATCATGAACAAGCGAACGGTATCAGCGCCGTATTTATCGACCATAATTTGTGGATCGATACCGTTATTCTTGGATTTAGACATTTTGCTCATGCCAGTATAGACCAGCTCATGACCGTCTTGATCCACCGACTTCACGATGCGGCCTTTATCATCACGCTCAACAATCGCGTTAGCTGGGGATACCCAGATTTTTTCGCCGCTGTTGCCGGTGTAATAGAACGCATCTGCCAGAACCATACCTTGGCACAGCAGGTGTTTGGCTGGTTCGTCAGAATTGACCATCCCAGAATCACGCATCAGCTTGTGGAAGAAACGGAAGTACATCAAGTGCATGATGGCGTGTTCAATACCACCGATGTATTGATCCACTGGCAGCCAATAGTTAGCAGCGGCCGGATCGAGCATACCTTTGTCATAATCTGGGCAGGTATAGCGTGCGTAGTACCATGATGACTCCATGAAAGTATCGAAAGTATCGGTTTCACGCAGCGCTGGTTGACCATTGATAGTCGTTTTGGCCCACTCAGGATCTGCTTTGATTGGGCTGGTGATACCATTCATCACAACATCTTCTGGCAGGATAACTGGCAGTTGATCTTCTGGAACAGGGACGACAGTGCCATCTTCCAGTGTTGCCATTGGAATTGGCGCCCCCCAATAACGTTGACGGGAAACGCCCCAGTCACGAAGACGATAGTTAACCTTACGGTTGCCAGCCCCCATCTCGACCAGTTTATCTGCGATAGCACTGAAGCCTTCTTCATTGCTCAGTCCACTGAACTCACCGGAATTAACCAGTGCGTTTTTATCGGTAGCTGCACCTTCCTGAACGGTTGGCACATTGCCGTCGTTGTCCAGAATGACGGTTTTCATTGGCAGGTTGTACTTGGTTGCAAATTCCCAGTCGCGCTGATCATGGGCTGGGACTGCCATCACTGCGCCTGTACCGTATTCCATCAGGACAAAGTTAGCGACCCAGATAGCAATTTTTTCGTTGGTCAATGGATGAATTGCAAACATGCCTGTTGACACACCTTTTTTCTCCATAGTGGCCATATCAGCTTCGGCAACTTTGGTATTACGGCATTCGTTGATGAACTCAGCCAGCTCAGGATTATTTTCTGCTGCCTGTTTTGCCAGAGGATGACCTGCCGCAACAGCGACATAGGTCGTTCCCATAAATGTATCTGGACGAGTCGTATAAACCGTCAGTGTTTCCTGACTGTCAGCCACATTAAAGGTGATTTCGACACCTTCTGAACGACCAATCCAGTTACGCTGCATAGTTTTGACCTGCTCTGGCCAATCTTCCAGCTTATCCAAATCGTTCAGCAGTTCTTCAGCGTAGGCAGTGATTTTGATAAACCACTGAGGGATCTCTTTGCGTTCAACTTGGCTATCACAGCGCCAGCAACAGCCGTCAATAACCTGTTCGTTAGCCAGAACGGTCAGGTCATGTGGACACCAGTTGACGGCAGAGGTTTTTTTATAAACCAGACCTTTCTCGTACAGTTTGGTGAAGAACCATTGTTCCCAGCGGTAGTATTCTGGCGTACAGGTTGTGACTTCACGATCCCAGTCATAACCAAATCCCAGAGTTTTCAGCTGGGCTTTCATGTATTCAATATTGGAATAGGTCCATGGAGCAGGTGCGGTATTATTTTTGACCGCTGCGCCTTCTGCCGGCAGACCGAATGCATCCCAACCAATAGGTTGCAGGACGTTTTTGCCAAGCATACGCTGATAACGGGAAATCACATCACCAATGGTGTAGTTACGGACGTGGCCCATATGTAGTCGGCCAGAAGGATAAGGTAGCATGGACAGGCAATAGTATTTTTCTTTGTTACTGTCTTCTGTCACTTTAAAAGTTTGCTTCTCTTGCCAGTGAAGCTGTACTTGTCGCTCTATGTCTTCTGGACGATATTGTTCTTGCATGGCACCGATAATCCTATGGTGAGTAATAAAGCTGCGCCTGTAACGCGCATAGTTTGTTTATGAAATCTAAGACCTCATAGCATAGCTGATAAGGGATAGGGGCAACAACACTTGTTAAAGTGAGATCGCTGAAATTTACCTATTTTCGGAGCAGATTAAGGTCGGCGGAAGTCGTGTTATCCGCCGACAGGGAGAAAATCAGTGTAGAATTTTCGCCAGAAAATCACGGGCACGTTCTGATTTAGGATTGGCGAAGAAATCTTCTTTTTTGCTGTCCTCGACAATTTTTCCTTCATCCATGAAAATGACGCGATGAGCCACTTTTTTGGCAAATCCCATTTCATGAGTCACAACCATCATGGTCATGCCTTCATTAGCCAGCTTAACCATCACATCCAGTACTTCATTGATCATTTCAGGATCAAGCGCTGATGTGGGTTCATCAAACAGCATGGCGATGGGATCCATACAGAGTGCACGGGCAATGGCGACACGCTGCTGTTGACCACCAGAAAGTTGTGCGGGGAACTTATCAGCATGACTGGTCAACCCGACTCGCTCCAAGAGTTTCAACGCCTTTTCGGTGGCGGATTTTTTATCGCGTTTCAAAACCTTAATCTGAGCCAGTGTCAGGTTCTCAATGATTGACAGATGGGGAAACAGCTCAAAATGCTGGAACACCATGCCAACCTTAGAACGCAATTGAGCCAGATTGGTGCTTTTGTCATTGACTGGCGTGTTGTTTACCCGAATTTCACCCTGCTGGACAGGTTCAAGGCCATTAACCGTTTTTATTAGTGTGGATTTACCGGAGCCAGAGGGGCCACAGACCACGACTACTTCGCCCTTTTTGACTTCAGTCGAGCAGTCAGTCAGAACCTGAAATTGGCCATACCACTTGGATACATTTTTCAGGGAAATCATCAAACAGTCCTTTTCTTTAAATAGTTAACTAGCATGGAAGCGGCAAAACTAATCACAAAATAAACAACGCCGGCAAACAGAATCATTTCAATCTGAGTACCGTCGCGCTCACCTATATTCGTTGCTGTACGGAAAAAATCGGCCAGACTCAGTACATATACTAGCGATGTATCTTGAAATAATACAATGCCTTGCGTTAACAACAATGGGATCATTGCGCGGAATGCCTGTGGCAGGATAATCAGACGCATACTTTGCATGTGGGTCATACCCAGCGCCAGCGCAGCAGATGACTGCCCCCGGGAAATACTCTGAATACCCGCCCGAATGATTTCGGAGTAGTAGGCCGCTTCAAATAGCGAAAACGCGACCATTGCAGAAATTAAACGGATATCGGTTCTTGGTGATATGCCTAGAACATTTTGTAATAAGTTCGGCACAATCAAGTAGAACCACAGCAATACCATCACCAGTGGCACTGAGCGAAAGAGGTTGACATACAGAGTAGCAAACCAGCTCAGTATTTTGATAGAAGATAAGCGCATCATTGCCAGCAAGGTTCCCCAAGCAATGCCAATGATAATGGCTATCACGGTAATTTTGGCGGTTATCACCAATCCATTCAGCAGAAATGGCAAGCTGGGAATAATAGAACTCCAGTCAAACTGATACATTTTTCTATCTCCCTCCAAGATTGCCTGGCAAGCGCACTTTTTTCTCAAGCAGAGTCATGGCAAGCATGATCACCAGATTGATACCAACGTAAGCTAGCGTGATCGCCGTAAATGATTCATAAGCATGTGCTGAATAATCGAGTAATTTGCCTGCCTGTGCTGCCATGTCCACCAGTCCGATGGTGGAGGCAATAGCAGAGTTTTTCACCAGATTAAGCATCTCTGAGGTCATCGGAGGAATAATGACACGATAGGCGTTTGGCAGCAGGACATAACGGTAGGTTTGTGGCAGAGTCAGGCCCATGGCCTGGCCTGCGGCTTTTTGCCCCCGTGGCAGTGACTGGATGGCAGCTCGAACCTGCTCGCAGATACGGGCGGCAGTGAATAGCCCCAGACAGATTACCGAGGAAATAAAAAATTGAATATTGGGATCCAGTTCCATCTTGAACCAATTACTCAAATTTTTGGGCAGGAATTCTGGTACCACCAGATACCATATAAAAAACTGGACGATCAAAGGAATGTTGCGGAATAGCTCAACATAACAAGCGCCTAATGTTGCTAGAAATTTGTTCGGAACGGTGCGGAGGATACCGAACAACGATCCAACAGCGAGCGCAATAACCCAAGCGCAGACGGAAAGTGCAACCGTCACCTGAAATCCAGAAATAAGCCACCCCAAATAGGTGGTATTACCAAAAGGGGCAGCTTGTAGAAAGATGCCCCAATTCCAATCAACAGACATAATCGTGCTCCCTGAAATGGGGTTGGCTGTCACGCCTAAAACGTTCTATTAGTGGTAACTCATTGACTCAAAAGAACAGGCTAAAAAATGAGGTAGGGAACGACTACCTCACCCCCATCGTGCCAATAAAATCGAGTGTTTTTAGTTAATTCATTAATTTAAAGCCTTATCATTTGGTGATTTAAATAAGGTCTTCATCTCATCTGACATGGAGAAGTTCATATTCAGTTTTTTAGGTGGAATCGGTTGTTTAAACCAGAGATCAAAGAATTTTTCTGCTTCACCGGAGGTTTGTACTTTCACAATCGTGCCATCAATCAATTTCTTGAACTGAGGATCATCTTTGCGCAGCATACAGCCATAAGCCTCTTCTGATTGTGGTTTACCAACAATAACCCACTGATCAGGTTTTTTCGCTTTTGCGCGTTCGCCCGCCAGCAATGCGTCATCCATCATGAAAGCGACAGCACGGCCTGATTCCAGAGTACGGAATGAATCACCGTGGTCTTTGGCACTGATTATACGCATCTGCATTTGCTTCTCGTCATTGAGTTTGTTCAGCAGAATTTCAGATGTTGTACCAGACGTAACGACAACGTGTTTCCCGGCCAGATCGTCAAACCCTTTTATTCCTGAATCCTTATTGGTCAGCAGACGCGTACCGACGACAAAGATAGTGTTGGAGAATGCAGCTTGTTTTTGGCGCTCAAGGTTATTGGTGGTAGAGCCACATTCAAAATCATAAGTGCCGTTTTGCAGCAACGGAATACGGTTTTGGGAGGTAATCGGGATTAATTTGACTTGCAGGTTGGGCATATCCAGCTTTTTCTTGACGGCATCAACAATCAGGTTGGAATAATCTTGAGCATAGCCGACAACGTTTTGTTGATTATCGTAATAAGAAAATGGAACAGAAGATTCTCTGTGTCCAACAACGATAATCCCATTGTCTTTGATTTTTTTCAGTGTTCCAGTTAATTCCTCAGCATGGGCAGCTCCTACCGCGCTAAGCAACATCATGGTTAACATCAACTTACGCATATACAGCTCCTTTATCGGGTTATTCTTTGAAGATTGGGTTTGCTTGCAGATAGTGGCGTTTACATTTTTGTAGAAACGATTTCCTGAATCTTTTTGTTTATATGCTGTAAAAAAGTAATTCATAATGTTAGTTTTTTGAAACCATAATGTTTCTGTTTCGCGACCTGCCTCGCACTATAAATAAACAATTTTACTTATGTACGATTAAAGAGAAAATAATTTTGGACTCTGTTCACAGTTTGTAATTTTTAGGTCAATATGTTTAAATTTAATTCTTATTAAGAATAATATAAAGTGTATTTGGTTAAATTTGTGGTAAATGTAATGAATTATTGCATTTTATTGGGGTTTTCTGTGGAGTGTATTAGGCATAGAGAAGATAAGGGTATAAATAATATACCCTTATCTTCTATTGAGGGATCTACTGAATAGGAAATTAAGTTCGGCGGCGGTTGCTTATCAATCCGAAGCTAATGAACAGCAGTGCTAATCCCCATATCGGCCAATAACCAACGCGAAAATAAGGTGTGTTACCACTAGCTGGAGTAACCTTAGCTTCCAACACCTGACGGGTAAACTGTGGAAGTCTGGCTTGTATTGAGCCGTCTGGCCTGATAACCGCAGTAATACCGTTATTTGTTCCTCTAAGCAATGGGCGTCCCAATTCAAGAGAGCGCATTCGTGCCATTTGGAAATGTTGCCACGGGCCAATAGAGCGCCCAAACCAGGCATCATTGGAAATTGTCAGTAAAAATTCAGTATCGGGCTTTAAATTATCACGTACTTGTTCGCCCAAAATAATTTCATAGCAGATTGCAGCAGTTATGTTATGCCCTGCTACAGAAAGCTGTGGCTGTATATAACCACCACGATTGAAGGAAGACATTGGCAAATTGAAGAAGGGGGCCAATGGGCGCAATATTGACTCCAGCGGAACAAATTCACCGAACGGAACGAGATGATGTTTATCATAGCGGATCGGTGCTGGATATCGGTAAGGTGTTTTATCTCCCAACACGATAATACTGTTATAGAATTTATAGCCTTCCAATGTGGGACGAGCATCAGGAATCCCGGTAATCAGGCGGGTATTACGCTGTCTTAGCAAAGAATCCAGTTCGGTCAGGAAATTACCTTGAGTGATTTCGTAAGCAGTAATGGCAGATTCCGGCCAGATGATGATGGGTATTTTACCAATAAAAGGACGGCTATTATTCAGATAGGTGTCCAGCGTATTTTCCAGTTCTGAGGGATTCCATTTGATGACTTGGGGAATATTGCCCTGAACCAGTGCGATATCGGCAGATTTCTCCGGCAATAGGGTATACCACTGATAATATCTCATTGGCCACGGCAGTAGCAGCAGAATAACCGCAGCGATAGCTAGTGAAAGTTTTTTCCGGGTAGTGGCAAGCACCAGCAGACCACTGATCATTAGCATCAGGAAGGTAATGCCTTCTACCCCCAGAATAGGGGCAATAGCTTTCATTGGGCCATCGATCTGGCTGTAGCCAAATTGCAGCCATGGAAACCCGGTTAATACCCAACCACGCAGGAATTCAGTCAATTGCCACAGTGCTGGACTGGCAATGACCAGCCTGATCCCGTTGGCGGCCGGAAAAAAACGGTTGAGCAGGCCAGCAAACAGAGTGGGATAAAGAGCGAGATAGGCAGATAGCAGGATAACCAGAAAGATATTGACGACAGTGGGCATGCCGCCAAAATCAGCGATGCTGACATAAACCCAATTTGTACCACTGCCAAATAAGCCAAATCCCCAGCAGAAACCAATAAAGAGAGACTGTCGAGTGGTTCTGTTGAGTGTCAGAATTTGCAGGCCGAAAAGGGACAGAAATGCAGCAGGCCAGAAATCAAAAGGTGAAAAAGCCAGTGTTCCACTGGCTCCTAAGAAAAGTGCCAGCAAGGCGCGCAGCCGCTGGCAACTCAGTAATGAGGCTTTGTTCATCCAGATCCTATTATTGTTTATCAAGGCCAGGAACGTCAGCATCATCCGGTATTTTGACATGAACCTGAATGATTTTCCGGCTATCTGCCATTGCTACTTTGAAAAGATAACCATTTATGTCGATAGATTCACCCCGGGAAGGTAGATGACCAAATGCCTGCATCACTAGCCCACCGATGGTATCAACTTCTTCATCGCTGAAATTGGTGCCGAAAACATCGTTGAAATCTTCGATTTGAGCCAATGCCCGTACTGAATAAGTATGGCGGCTTAAGGCACGAATATCGTTATCGTCATCATCATCGTATTCGTCTTCTATTTCGCCAACAATCAGCTCAAGAATGTCCTCGATCGTGACCAGACCGGAAACACCACCGAATTCATCGATCACAATTGCCATATGGTAACGCTGGGAGCGGAACTCTTTCAGCAGGCGGTCAACACGTTTACTCTCTGGCACCACAATAGCCTGACGCAGCACTTTATCAATGCTGAAAGTCTCTGCATTCGTGCGCATGAATGGCAGAAGATCTTTTGCCATCAAAATGCCTTCGATGTGATCTTTGTCTTCGCTGATTACAGGGTAGCGTGAGTGAGCCGAATCGATAATTACATCCAGACATTCGTCCAGAGGTTGATTTCGTTTTAAGGTAACGATTTGTGAGCGAGGGATCATAATGTCGCGCACGCGTTGGTCAGCAATATCCATTACCCCTTCGAGCATCTCTCGAGTATCGGGATCGATCAGATCGTTCTGTTCAGAATCACGGATCAGTTCAACCAAATCATGACGGTTTTTTGGTTCACCGTGAAAAAGTTGATTAAGAAGCGCAAGAAAGCCTTTCTTAGGGCCAGGGCTATCGTTATTTGAAGGATGGTCGTCGCTCATGGCGTTTGAATGAAAATTCCCCATTAATTAATATTGTAAATCGTAATTTTTAGCATAAAAATGATGCTAACGGTTATTTTTTTTCCGCAAGATAGGGATCAGCATAACCCATTTTTTGTAGAATTTCTGTTTCCAGAGATTCCATTTCTTCTGCTTCATCGTCTTCGATATGGTCGTATCCAAGCAGATGGAGAGAACCGTGAATTACCATGTGTGCCCAGTGTTCTTCAACTGTTTTTTGTTGTTCCTCTGCTTCTTGTTCAACAACTTGACGACAGATGATTAAATCACCGAGCAAAGGCAATTCCACTTCAGGCGGTGCTTCAAACGGAAAGGATAACACATTGGTTGGTTTATCTTTCCCGCGATAAGTGAGGTTTAAATCGTGGCTTTCTGCCTCATCGACCAAGCGGATTGTTACTTCACTTTCTGCCTGAAATTGTGGCAGAATACTCTCCAGCCAGCGCTGGAAAAGGGCTTCATCAGGCAGCCCTTCTGGATTTTCACATGCAATTTGTAAATCTAATATAACTGAATTCATTGCGCTTCCTGCTTGCGTTTATCATTAAGCTCTTGCTTCCGTTTCTGTTCCGCAGATTCCCATGCTTCATAGGCGATAACGACTTTGGCGACCACCGGATGGCGGACAACGTCTTCGCTATGGAAGAAATTAAAGCTTAATTCATCAACTTCAGACAAGACTTCTACTGCGTGGCTAAGGCCGGATTTCTGGCCTTTTGGCAAGTCAATCTGAGTCACGTCACCGGTAATCACCGCTTTGGAATTGAAGCCAATGCGGGTTAAAAACATCTTCATCTGTTCAATGGTGGTATTCTGGCTTTCGTCGAGAATAATAAAGGCATCATTGAGGGTACGTCCACGCATATAGGCCAGTGGAGCCACTTCAATAACATTTCTTTCGATCAACTTCTCAACTTTTTCAAATCCCAGCATCTCAAACAACGCATCGTAAAGCGGGCGCAAATAAGGATCGACCTTCTGGCTCAGATCACCCGGCAGAAATCCCAGCTTTTCACCCGCTTCAACTGCTGGACGAGTTAGCAGGATACGACGGATTTCCTGACGTTCCAGTGAATCAACGGCGGCGGCAACGGCCAGATAAGTTTTCCCTGTCCCTGCTGGCCCAATCCCAAAGGTAATATCATAATCAAGGATATTGGCAATGTATTGTGCTTGGTTGGGCGTACGGGGCTTCACAACACCCCGCTTGGTTCTGATATTCACAGCCTTGCCGTAGTCAGGAATACTTTCTGCCGATTGCTCCAGCACGCGGCTTTCTGTGATGGCCAGATGAATCTGTTCAGGTTCAATGTTTGGGATCACGCTGCGGACAGGTGCGGTTTCGACGTAAAGATGGCGCAGGATACCGGCTACTGCACTGACACACAATGGCTTACCCACCAGTTTGAAACGATTGTCGCGGCGGCTGATCTCTACTCCAAGACGACGCTCAAGTTGTTTCAGGTTGTCATCAAGTGGGCCACACAGACTCATCAGCCGTTGATTATCTGCGGGTTCCAGAAAGATCTCTTGTGTTGCTACTTGTGAGTTTATTTGTGTCACTGATTATCTCTATGTTAGGGCCTGTTAAGGCTGATAAATGCCAACGCCGATTTCATCTTCCTTGCGGGTACGGGCGATGACTGACTCAGGTGACTCATGGATGCGCAAATTCATCTCATCTTCTGTACGGATAACTTTACCGCGCAGGGAGTTGGCATACACGTCAACAATTTCGGCATCAACGAACTTGCCAATCATGTCAGGCGTTCCTTCAAAATTAACCACGCGGTTATTTTCAGTACGGCCGGAAAGCTCCATGATATTTTTGCGGGATGTGCCTTCAACCAGAATACGCTGTGTACTGCCAACCATTGCGCGGCTGAAGCTCATGGCCTGCTGATTGATACGCTGCTGGAGCAGATACAGGCGCTGTTTTTTTTCTTCTTCACTCACGTCATCCGGCAAATCGGCCGCAGGGGTTCCCGGACGCGCTGAATAGATGAAGCTGAAACTCATGTCGAAATTCACATCGGCAATCAGTTGCATGGTTTTTTCGAAGTCATCCTGTGTTTCACCAGGGAAACCGATGATGAAGTCAGAACTGATCAGAATGTCAGGACGTGCTTTGCGCAGACGGCGGATGATCCCTTTGTATTCCAGTGCGGTATGTGCACGTTTCATCTGGGTCAGGATACGGTCAGAGCCACTCTGTACGGGTAGGTGCAGATAGCTGACTAACTCCGGTGTGTCTTCGTAAACCGCGATAATATCATCGGTAAATTCAATAGGATGGCTGGTGGTGAAGCGAATGCGGTCAATACCATCAATGGCCGCGACCAGACGCAGTAATTCCGCAAATGTGCAGATATCCCCGTCGAATGCTGCGCCTCGGTAAGCGTTAACGTTCTGACCGAGCAGGTTAACGTCACGTACGCCTTGAGCAGCAAGCTGGGCAATTTCAAACAAAATATCATCACAAGGACGGCTGACTTCTTCTCCTCGGGTGTAAGGAACGACGCAGAATGTACAGTACTTATTGCAGCCTTCCATAATGGAGACGAATGCGCTCGGGCCTTCTGCCCGAGGTTCTGGCATTCGGTCGAATTTTTCGATCTCAGGGAAGCTGATATCAACTATTGGACTGTGGGTGCCTTTCACATGATTAATCATTTCAGGCAGGCGATGCAGGGTTTGAGGCCCGAAGATAATATCAACGCTAGGAGCGCGTTGGCGGATGAAATCCCCTTCCTGAGATGCAACACAGCCACCGACACCAATAATAATTTCGGGATTTTTGTCTTTTAAACCCTTCCAGCGCCCGAGCTGATGGAAGACTTTTTCTTGGGCTTTTTCACGGATTGAACAGGTGTTCAGGAGTAAGATATCTGCTTCTTCGGCGACATCGGTTAACTGATAACCGTGAGTGGTTTCCAGTAAGTCGGCCATCTTGGATGAATCATATTCGTTCATCTGACAGCCCCAGGTTTTGATATACAGTTTTTTTATCGTCGACATTTTATGTATCCGGTATTTCCAGTGAAATGTTGCATCAACACTGAAAAGCGCAGTGTATTGAACATAATGTATTTAGCATAATATTACAGGCTATTGTAGTCATTTGAGGCACCAGTGACCAGACTGTAACATCGGATATTCACAGCCGGAAAGGGAAAATTCCGGTACACTATTTTAATCAGGAAGTTAATGGCGTGATGAATATGAATAATCCACAGCAAAAATTCGATATCGTCGTCGTGGGTGCGGGTATGGTTGGTGCAGCGACGGCTTTGGGACTCGCACAAGAGGGCTGGCGTGTCGCGTTACTGGAGCATCAGTTGCCGCAGCCTTATAATGAAGGTAATGAACCGGATATTCGCGTATCTGCAATTAGCTGCGCTTCCGTGGATTTATTGAAACAATTGGGTGTTTGGAACCATGTTTTGCGGATGCGCAGTGCACCTTACCGGAAATTGGAGACGTGGGAGCAGCATGATTCCAACGTGACTTTCGATGTTCAAAGTCTTGGGCTGACAGAGTTGGGCTATATGGTAGAGAACTACATCCTGCAATTGGCACTGTGGCAGGAGTTTGAACGTTACCCGAATCTGACACTGTTTTGCCCGGCCGCCCTGAAATCGATGCAACGGCAGCATGCACATCAAATATGGCAAGTAACATTGATGGATGGCACGGAAATGAATGCGCGTCTGATCATTGGTGCAGATGGTGCCCGCTCTCAGGTTCGACAACTGGCCGGTATTGGCAGCAATGGGTGGCAATACCGGCAGTCATGTATGTTAATTACCGTCAAAACTGAACAACCTCAGCAGGACACCACATGGCAGCAGTTTTTCCCTTCTGGCCCGAGAGCTTTCCTACCTCTGTTTGATCAGTGGGCTTCATTGGTCTGGTACGATTCTCCTGCCCGAATTCGTCAATTACAATCGATGACGATGGTACAGCTTGAGCGAGAAATCTTTCAGGCATTTCCCTCCCGCTTGGGCAAAGTGACTCCAATTGCTGTGGGTTCGTTTCCTCTTACTCGTCACCATGCCAGCCACTATGTGCGTGAGGGATTGGCCTTGCTTGGCGATGCGGCTCATACCATTAATCCATTGGCCGGGCAGGGCGTGAATTTAGGTTATCGAGATGTTGAGGTTTTGCTTAAGGTGCTGATAAACGCTAAAGAATTACAGGAAGAGTGGGATTCTCAAGCGGTATTGGTGCGTTATCAGCGTCGCAGGATGCCGGATAATTTAGTGATGCAGGCGGGTATGGATCTCTTCCACACCGCATTCAGCTATGATTTGCCGGGCTTGAAAACCATGCGGAATTTAGCGCTGATGGCGGCACAACGTTCAGGGGCGATGAAAAAGCTGGCGCTGAAATATGCATTGGGGTTGTAGTTAATCTGTAGTAATTCAAACGGATCAGTGCTGGGAGATAGAAAGTGATTTTGAAGAAACAGGGCTTGGATGGCTACGAAGTCCGGCTCTGGGGTCGTGTAGGTCGTGACATCAATTTATTGAATCATGTATAGTCTGTCTATTTGGAAAACATTCAAATGGCAAAGATTGATGTAACTTGCCCCTCTTGTTCCGCAGTGAAAGGGATCCATCGCAATGGGCGCTCGCGTTCTGGTCACCAACGTTATCTTTGCCAATCCTGCCGTCACTCCTGGCAACAGGAGTTCACTTATGCCGCTTGTCGTCTCGGTACCCATAAGCAAATCGTCGATATGGCTATGAATGGAATGGGATGTCGGGCGACAGCACGAGTGATGGGGATTGGCCTGAATACCGTACTTCGGCATTTAAAAAACTCAAACCCAAATCGGTAACAGAAGCGATTAAACCTGGCACTGAAGTGATTGTCTGCTGCGAAATGGATGAACAATGGTCTTACGTAAAGTCAAAGAAGCCGCCTCGTTGGCTCTTTTATGCCGACGACAGGATAAGACGAAAAGTGATCGCCCATGTTTTTGGTCCAAGAACAAAAAAGACATTAATGCGCCTATTAGCTTTACTGGCACCTTTCAACATTATTATTTATATGACAGATGGCTGGAAAAATTACGAAAAAGCACTCGCAGGGAAACGCCATGTGGCCAGCAAGCGTTATACCCAACGCATAGAGAAGCATAACCTGAATCTTCGTCAACATTTGGCAAGACTGACTCGCAAAACATTGTCTTTTTCAAAATCCATAGAAATGCATGACAGAATTATAGGATATTATCTGAACATTCATCACTATCAATAAAATAGAGTCATGACCGACTTTTGTAACTCCTCTCACACTTCTGAAATTGCTGATCAAATAATCAGTAACACTTATCATTATCTCAGTGGTTAAATGTAGGAAATATTTAACAATGAGAATGTGATGAAAAAGTCAGTTTGTTTATTGTTGTCATTAATGGCATTAGCAGGGTGTGGCGAAAAAGAACAAAAGACACCTGAGCAAACATATTCGGATTTGGTTATAAAATCTTTGTCTAACATTATCATAATGGATCAGGATAAAGGGATTGAGAAAACATGTTTGGTTACATTTGATATTGATGCCAATGCAAATCCCTCGAACATCCTATCAGAGGGGCGAGATAAAGTATTTTGCGGTAAAGTCGAAGCTATGATTGATATAAGCGATACGCCTCGTCCTCCAAACTCATTGATAGTTAATGGGATAGCTCATATTAGAATGGAAATAAATAAATCCGATTTATACGTCATTGAGCGTTAGAAAACAGTCCCAGACGGGGCTTTAAAACCATCCGTGCCTTAAAGAGAGATTTTAACTGGACATCCATCACACAAACTCTATCTAAGTAACCTCAGTTGCGAGGTTAGTTTTTTTACTTTTATACAAAAGGTTCTGTTTTTTATGATGAATACTAAAAAATTACTTTTATCAGCTTCTCTTTTAGGCGCTTTGTTTCTCAATGGTTGTGCCAGCGTACCTCTTGCAACTGAACAAAAATCAGCACAAGCTAAAAGCTTTTCTGCCCCAGAGGAAAGCAAATCTGGCTTATATATCTACCGCGACAGCTTTGTCGGTAAGGCTCTAAAAAAAGACATTTATGTTGATGGGAAGTGTATTGGAGAAACAGCAGATAAAACGTTTTTCTACACACAAGTATCAGGCAGCCAAAACCACAAAATATCAACCGAATCAGAGTTCTCCCCTAATGACCTAGTAATTTTCACCGAATCTGGAAAAAATTACTTCATAAGGCAATACATAAAAATGGGAGTTTTTGTTGGTGGTGCTGGTTTGAGTGCATCAACAGAGGAAGAAGGAAAAAGGGTAATATCTCAGGCGGGTGTTCGTCTTGCAAAGGAAGGACATTGTGATAGCTGATTTTCTCTGAAAGCCAAGAGAAGCCCCAACGGGCTTTTCTTGTGATTATTTTAAGCAATCAACTGTTATGATTACCGCAAAAAATGTAAGGATGTTATGAAAAGGATACTAATAGTATGTACAGCGCTTACCTTAATAGGGTGCGGTGATAACTACAGTGAATTTAATGGCGTTTATACTTGTAAAATAGGTCTGTCAATGAATGCCGTAGCAGTAGACTAAGGAAGTGAATATTCTTTCCCGCTAACGGTAGTGAAAGCCAAAATGACCTTTAAAAATGGGGCTATGACAATTCATGGGATGAAATCAGGTGATTATGTCGGTCATGAGATGGCTATGACTGCGCCGCCAGTAACGCGGGATGGCAGGAAGCTAATGTCAGAAAGAGAATTTAAATATGACGATGGCGAATTTAGTGAAGATTTTTCTCCAAAATACCGCATAGCGACACTTACGATTGGTAATCCACGTTATGGCGGGATAACGCAGCATCTAACTAACTGTAAAAAAGAGCAAGAACAAGAATAATGCCTTTTAGTTTTCTCTGAAAGCCAAACAGCCCCATCACGGGCTTTTTTTATGGATTGCTTTCTTATAATACTCTAATATATAAAAGTTTTTACTCAAAACATTATGGATAAAAAATGAAAAATAAGAAGCAGACAATTATAATTGCAGTTGTTGCATTCGTGGTTATGTTCTTCTATCTCTTATCAAAAAATCTAGCTTCAATGTAATCATAAAGCCCCATCACGGGGCTTTTTTGTTGGAGCTGGTTAACTTTGCAAACACTCTGGCTGTATTTAATATTTCTTCCTGTTTTTTGGTAAGCAATCTTCTCAATTCTTCCATTCCATCCTCGAACGTGGCCTGAGCATCCTCTGGCGACATACTTGGGTCGATCTGGCTAACACCAGTATCAAGTGCATCTTGCAAGATTTGGACAATTTCGGAGTTCATTGATCTTCCCCGAGAGAAAGCGAATGGAATTCCGGAGAGGTGCAATCAATACTTAAGAGATTGACCGCTCATCTTACGCTGAACACTTTTGATAACTCGCGGATTCTAAATAATCTCAGGCAGGAGTCTTTACCAGTATAACCCCAAGCCACGGATGGCTGGCTTTACGAAAATTTTGTAAAACTCATTGCATCATAGGTGAAGTAACATACAATGTAATACAAGTGTCATTACAAAGGGTAACACTATGAGCACAATTCAGATCAGAGTGGATGAAGAACTAAAAAAGAATGCATATCAGGCATTTGAGAAACTGAATCTATCTCCTTCCGATGCAATGCGACTCTTCCTGCGTTATGTGGCAGAGAATGAAAAACTGCCATTTACTGAGGTATCAGTGATGGTTGCAGAGCATGATGAAGATGAAGATATTTTGGATGTAGTACGCGATCGCCTAAAAAATCCCGCCAAACGAATTCGGGTAAATCTCGATGACATTTAATATTGAGTTTGACGAACGCGCTTTAAAAGAATGGTAGAAGCTGGATAACAGCATTCGTGAACAGTTTAAAAAGAAGCTACGGAAGCTACAGGATAATCCCTATATTGAATCTGCCAGATTACACGGTGATTTGGCAGGTTGCTTCAAAATAAAGCTTCGCTCTTCTGGATTTCGTCTTGTCTATCAGGTGATAGATGAAGATATTGTGATATGGGTTATTGCTGTAGGTAAAAGAGAAGACTCTAAAGCCTATAAGATAGCCAGTGAACGTATTGTACGATAAGTAATAAATTCATAACTTAATATAAGGTCGCATTTGCGACCTTTTTTATTCTTAACTGAAAACCACCTCCTGCGGAGGTGGTTAGCAACAGGTTGGCTCTGCCAATAATGCTACTCATGGGAAAATCCGAATCCGTTATCCCCATAACAGAGAAGGATTTAACCATGAGTAGATTCAAGAAAGCATCGCATGTGCTTTGGTGTTGTCAATACCATATCGTATGGACACCCAAATACCGATTTAGGATCCTGAAAAATAATGTAGGAAAGGAAATAAGCAGATAAGGATTTCCAGTGAGCAGCTCGGAATAGAAATTGTGGAATTGAATGTTCAAATAGATCATGTGCATCTTTTAGTAAAAATTCCGCCAAAATTATCAGTATCTCAAGTGCTTGGTCATCTAAAAGGCCGAACAGCTATTCGTCTATTTAATAAATTTCCCTATTTGAGAAAGAAAAAGTTGTGGGGAAATCATTTTTGGTCAAGAGGCTACTGTGTAGATACCGTAGGTATAAATGAAGAAATGATAAGGAAGTATGTGAAGTATCAAGAGAAGCACGAACATGAGGACAATCAATTATCGTTGAAAGGGATGTGAAGTGAAGGCTCTCAGAGTCTGAACTAATAGCGCCCCTTTGGGGCGAAATCAATGCCCCCTTCTATGAAGGGGGATTTTTACTGGATCTGACTATGGACTTACTAAGCGCTTTCAACACCATGTGAGCTTCGGTGATAACGCGTTCTATTGGTGAGTTTCAATTTGACTGCGTGGTTATCGAGAATCACAGTTCAAATCTACGCATTACTGAAAACCCTATCGAATCGGGAGCGGCAATTGCTGACCATGCTGTTCTGGAACCAAAAGAGATTACGATTGCAGGGATCATGGTTGGTCACCCGAGGGCAAGCGCCGCGTAGTGGGCGAGAATGGTTTACCTGCATGGGGCGATATCCCGCCGTTACAGGATGCGGTTGATTTGGATATGGCCACCGACTCGGAGAAATCCGCACTAACCGAATGGCGTAAATACCGGGTGCTGCTCAATCGGGTGGATTGCACTACCGCACCTGATATCCAATGGCCGGAGCAGCCGAAGTGAACACAAGGCTTGATGCCCCTTCATTCAATAACTAGCCCATAAGGGAGATTAGCAGGTAGTGGGGTGGAGTTTGAGTCAGGGGGATTTATAGCCGTGATAGGTGTGAAAAGCCATCGCGTAGTGGCGGGTAAAGTTAGCGGCAGAAAAACAAAAAAATCTATGGTCCCCACCTTTTTTGCAACACTGATTTTTGATTGATGTTGGCTTGCTTAAATCTATCCGGCGTCACTATGGGCAGGGATGCCCGCGCCTCGATGAGTTCCGCACCTGATAAGCCTAAAAAACCGCACGGCTTCAGAGAGCCATTTTTTATGTCAGGATTCCATCAGGTCGATAAGCCGTTCATGTCATCAATAATCAGTCTTCGCAAAACCAGATTGGGAACTGCTTTAATTAACGATTAACCTGCCAGTCAGACTGGCGTCGTCGTTACCTTTCGAACACAGTTTGCCGTGTTGTGATTGCCCAGGCTATCCGGGCTAATTTGTTGGCCAGCGCACAGGCCACAACATTTGAGTGTTTTCGCTCAAGCTGAGCCTTTACCCATTCAGCCAGCCTTCCTGACTGATAATCGATTCTCTGGATAAAGACTCTGGCGCACTGGACAAGTAACCGTCGCAGATTTTTGTCTCCGCGTTTACTTATCCCTAAAAGCGTATTTTTGCCACCCGTGCTGTACTGGCGTGGTACCAGACCGGTTGAAGCAGCAAAATCCCGGCTACAGCCATACTGCTTACCATCGCCCAGCTGCGATGATAAGACGCTGGCAGTTATCGGACCCACGCCCGGTATTGTCTGAAGACGCTGTCCTGTTTCATCACGTCTCAGCTCCTGCTCCAGTGCCGTCTCAAGCTCGGTGAGCTGTTCGACAAGATAAAGATAATGGGCATGTAAGCGCATCAGCAACTGTGCCAGATAGGGAGGAAGTTCGTTCTCTGCCAAGACGGTTGAAAGTCTTTTTATCACGGCGGTTCCGATCGGCATACTGATGCCAAATTCCAGTAAAAAAGCGTGCATCTGATTAGTGGTTTTAACCCTGTCTCTGACCAGTGATTCTCTGACCCGATGCAGGGCGCGCATAGCTTGTTGCGCCTCTGTTCGTGGTTGCACAAATCGCATGGAGGGACGAGATGCAGCTTCGCATATGGCTTCAGCATCCACAAAATCGTTCTTGTTGCTCTTTACAAAAGGACGAACAAATTGTGGAGAAATCAGCTTCGCTTCGTGACCAAAAGCAGCGATCCGGCGAGCCATAAAGTGAGCACCGGCGCAGGCTTCCATTACAACAGTCGCTGATGGCGATCCCGCTAAAAACTCCATCAGTCTGGCGCGGGTAAATTTTTTACGCAGCAGGGCCTTTCCTGATTTGTCCTGACAGTGAACGTGGAAAGAATGTTTGCCGAGATCAATACCAATAAGCGTAACGTTTTGCATGATGGTCTTCTCCTGAAAGAAACACCCTGCCAGCATACCGCTCACAGGGTGGTGGGGACCATCTTGTATCTTTAATCTGGTTTATTATGGTTAAGTTAGATTGGTAACAATCATGCAGTCAGATAACCATCAAGGGATTAAGCCCGTTAATGAGCTTTCGACGCATGATTGTGACTTTTCTTCGAGAAACCCGAACAGTTGCTTGAAACACAATTCGTATTTGCAAGAATGGGAGCCGAAGAACCATGACTAAAACGATTTGTATCGGTATTGATGTTGCCAAAGCTTCACTTGAAATTGCACTTGGTGCTCAGGGAACCGTAATGACATATCCAAATACCCCTGAAGGTCATGATGAACTAGCGGCTACACTGACCAACTATGAGATTGATTTAGTTGTATTAGAAGCAACAGGGGGTTATGAGGTATCCGTTGCTTGTGTTTTACAGACCATAGGGCTGGCTGTTGCTATCGTCAATCCCCGACAAGCCCGTGACTTTGCTAAGGCAATGGGTAACTTAGCCAAAACCGATAAAATAGATGCTCAGGTGCTGGCACAGTTAGCCCTGGTTTTATCTCAACGAACAGACCGGGATAAAATAGTCAGGATATTGCCCTCTGCTCAGCAACGAGTCTTGCAAGCCATGATCGCACGTCGTCGCCAATTGGTCGTACTTTCCATCTCAGAACGCCAAAGGTTGGGGAATTGCCATCCAGACATTCGAGAAAGCATCACTTTAATGATCAGCTTTATACAGGAACAGCTTAAGGTCATTGAATCTGCCTTGTCTAAACACATTAAAACCTATCATCGTTCCAAACTCGATTTATTATCTACAGTAAAAGGCGTTGGGCCTGCCACAATAGCCACTTTGATCGCTGATGTACCGGAGTTGGGTAAGTTAACACGCCGGGAAATTAGTGCCTTGATTGGTGTTGCACCGTTTAATCGAGATTCTGGATTTTTCCGGGGGAAACGAACAATCTTTGGAGGAAGAGCAATGGTGCGTCGAATGCTATATATGGCCACGTTAACGGCAATTAGATTTAACCCCGTTCTCTGCGCTTTCTACAAGAGATTGACCGAAGCAGGCAAGCCAAACAAAGTCGCCATCGTTGCGTGTATGCGTAAATTACTGGTCATTCTCAATGCAATGATAAAAACAAATAGACCGTGGGACGAATCATTCCACACGGTGTAAAGTGAAAGACAGTTGCTCATTAACCACCATTTGGTAGCTGTCATCATCAAAGAATATTCTTCCTGTATATTCTTTTTCTATTTTTTTTCAATATATCGTTTCATGCAACACATTGATGAATATGGCTGGGGTACCAGGATTCGAACCTGGGATGCCGGAATCAGAATCCGGTGCCTTACCGCTTGGCGATACCCCAATTGAATTGTTAATGGTGGCTACGACGGGATTCGAACCTGTGACCCCAGCATTATGAGTGCTGTGCTCTAACCAGCTGAGCTACGTAGCCATTTACGATGTATAATGATCAAATCGTAAAGTTTGTAACAGTATTCATTATGATGGCTGGGGTACCTGGATTCGAACCAGGGCATGCCAGGATCAAAACCTGGTGCCTTACCGCTTGGCGATACCCCACCTGAATATCATCACTTGTTTTCAATAATATGGCTGGGGTACCTGGATTCGAACCAGGGCATGCCAGGATCAAAACCTGGTGCCTTACCGCTTGGCGATACCCCACCTGAAAACAACACACTAAAACTTAAACTGTTATTTGAAATAACATTTTAAGTACAACCCAATGAAAGAAATGGTGCGGGAGGCGAGACTTGAACTCGCACACCTTGCGGCGCCAGAACCTAAATCTGGTGCGTCTACCAATTTCGCCACTCCCGCAAAGATGGTGGCTACGACGGGAATCGAACCTGTGACCCCAGCATTATGAGTGCTGTGCTCTAACCAGCTGAGCTACGTAGCCATCTTTTTTCGCTTTGCCTTCATCGGCGGTGCGGGGCGAATTATGCGTATATCAGACCGATGCGTCAACTGCTTTTTTAAAGAATTATGCACAAAAATGTTTGTTTGTTTGGCTTGTAATCGCTTTGCCGATTTTATCGGCAAAGGAGGTTAAAATTATCCGCCAAGAAGATGTTGCAGCAGTACACCGTTTAGCATCGCACGTTTCGTCAAGGCGAATGCACCAATCGCAGAACAGTGATTTAGCTCAGAAACTACCACCGGAAGATCCTCACGGAATGCTTTTAACACCTGCGTATTGATGCAACTTTGAATCGCGGGGAGTAAAACCTGTTCCGCTTCGGTAATATCACCGGCAATGACGATTTTCTGAGGATTAAATAAGTTAATCGCAATCGAGATCCCTTTGCCAAGATAGTGCCCTACTTGTCTGATAACTTCTACTGCCAGTGGATCACCTTCATTGGCTGCGAGGCAGATCGCATGGATATTGCAATTATTCAAGGCTAGCTGGCTTGGAAAACCCTGTCGTAATTGATGTTGAACTCTGGTTTCTATCGCTGAATTGGATACGATCGTTTCCAGACAGCCAAAATTACCGCAATGGCAGCGTTCGCCAAGTGGCTCGATCTGGATGTGGCCTATTTCACCCAGATTGCCACGTTTGTTGCGCAGAATATTCTTATTGATGATGACTCCTGCTCCCGTGCCACGATGAATACGTACCAGAAGTGAATCTTCATAATTGCGGGTTGCCCCGAAGTAATGTTCAGCCAGTGCAAGGCTGCGAATATCATGACCAACAAAGCAAGAGATATTGAAATGATTGTTGAGGTTTTTGACCAGTGGCCAGTTATCTACCTTGATGTGAGGCATATAGCGAATGACACCGTCATCGGGATCAACCAGGCCAGGCAGAATGACTGAAATCGCGATCAGTTCACGGAGCCGCCGCTGATTTTTCTCGATGAAATCTTCAATGGCGGAGATAATCCGGTTTTCGACTTCCTGTTGCGTATTCTCTGGAACTGAATAGTGCTGTTCCACTAGCGTCTTACCGCTCATATTAAATAGCGCCACCGTGGCGTCATGGCGGCCAAGCCTGACTCCGATGGTATGGAAGTGGTGAGTTTCGGTGATGATTGAGATCGCGCGCCGCCCTCCGGTGGAAGCCTGCTGTTCGACTTCTTTTATCAAGCCCCGTTCTAGTAACTGACGAGTAATCTTGGTTACGCTGGCGGGAGCAAGCTGGCTTTCTTCTGCAATCTGGATGCGGGATATTGGCCCATGTTGGTCTATCAGCCGATAGACCACGGCGCCATTAAGCTGTTTGACCAGATCAATATTACCGATTTGCTTCTGTGCATTATGATTACTCATCAGGCGATATACTCACGATAGTTCGATTTCATTTCCATTAACGATGGTTTTGCAGATGTTGAAATCATGAGTAAATGCAGTCAGATTCGCGACCTTACCGGGTTCAATCGTACCGAGGCGTTTATCAACACCGATTGCTCGGGCTGGATAAAGCGTCACCATCCTCAATGTTTCATCCAAAGCAATACCAACATATTCAACACTATTCTTGACGCTCTCAATCATCGTGATTGATGAACCGCTCAGTGTGCCATTCTCATCAACACATAAGCCATTTCGATAGTATATTGTTTTATTGGCAAAGGTAAATTGTTCTAGTGTATTGGTTTTCGGGTCAAGGCCAGCAGGGACGATGGCATCCGTCACTAAGATTAATTTGTCGGTTTTTAATCGCTTGGAGTTGCGGATATTCGGCCATGAAACATGCATTCCGTCACAGATAATGCCGGCATAGACCTCGGAAGAGTCATAGATGGCACTGATTAGCCCTGGCTGGCGGCCGGAAATGGCGGGCATGGCGTTATATAAGTGGGTGGAAAAAGAGATACCATGCTGGAAACCGTGACGAGCCTCTTCATAGGTTGCGTTGGAATGGCCAGCAGAAACAATAATGCCGGCTTCGGTCAACTGATGAATATACTTACTTTCCACTATTTCAGGAGCGAGTGTGATTTTAGTGATCACATCGGCATTAATGCACAGATAGTTGACCATTTCGGAGGTTGGCTTGCGTATATAGGCTGGATTGTGAGTCCCTTTTTTTATGGGATTAATATAAGGCCCTTCCAGATGCAGCCCCAGCGCCTGATTAGGATGCTTTGTCAGATAGGAACGCATCACTTCGATTGCCGTTATCATCAATTCATCGGGACTGGTGATCAACGTCGGCAGGAAACTGGTACAACCGTAGCGCTGATTGGTTTTCTGCATGATATTCAGCGTATCTTCCGTAAGATCTTCCAGTCGCTCATTAAATTGGACGCCACCACAGCCATTGACTTGTAGGTCAATAAACCCTGGAGAGAGGTTTGCGCCCTGCAAATCGTGTTTTTCAATATGTTCTGGTAATTCATTTACCGGGCAAACGTGCTGAATCAAATCGTCTGCAATGATAACCGCGTGGTTATCAAGCCTCTCGTACCCGGTATAGATAACGCAGTTAGTTAAAGCGTACATTCTGGCCTCCTGAATAAATACTAACTAGCGAATTCACTGAGAATATCCGCCTCTAACTGGCGAAAATATTTCACTGTCTTCACTTTCAATTCCATTGTTGCGGGTTCATCACAGACAATAATCGATTTAGGATGCATTTGTAGGCAGCTTACTGTCCACATATGGTTGATATTGCCTTCTATTGCAGCTTGCAGGGCCAGTGCTTTGTTCATTCCTGTTGCCAGAATCATGACTTCTTCGGCATCCATCAAAGTTCCTACACCGACCGTTAATGCATATTTCGGAACCTGTTCCACATCATTATTGAAAAAACGGGAGTTTGCGGTTCGCGTTTCAATGGTTAACGTTTTGATACGAGTGCGTGAAGAGAGGGAAGACGCGGGTTCATTAAACGCAATATGACCATCATTACCAACCCCGCCCATAAACAGGTGGATTTTCCCGTAGGACTTGATCTTATTTTCGTAACGCAGGCATTCAGCATCAATATCTGCTGCATTACCGTTGAGCAGATTGATGTTTTCTTTTGGAATATCAATATGACTAAAGAAGCTTTGGTACATGAACGTATGGTAGCTCTGGGGATGATCTTCAGGAATACCGACGTACTCATCCATATTAAATGTCACTACATGCCTGAAACTGACTTTTCCCGCCTGATACAGAGCAATAAGTTCTCTATAGGTGGTCAGTGGCGTACTGCCAGTGGGTAGGCCAAGCACGAAAGGATGCTCTGCGGTCGGATTGAATTTATTGATTTTGCTAACAATATAGTGAGCAGACCAACGTCCGACATCGCTTGCATTTGTTAGGGGGATCAGCCTCATGATTACCTCTTAAATCATTTGTTATTAATTATGGGGGCGACTGGATAGCCGTAGGGCAAAAGCACCTATCATACCTGTTCTGTCGACGGGTTTGACCCATTCAATACCTCGAAGATATTTTTAATCATAAAATAAGTTTTGTGTGCCAGCTAGATAATTGATTAAAAATTTATCAAATGTGGTGACGTTTATCACATATCAGAAGGATTTAATTTGCGATACAAAATAATCTTTTTAGACTAAAAAATGTTTTAACAAGAAATACATAAGTGATGTCATCAGATCATGAATTAACAAAAAGACTCCATTAACGGAGCTTCAAGGGGGCAAGAGTGAACATTCTAAGCTACTTACAACGTATTGGTCGGGCATTGATGGTGCCTGTGGCGACATTGCCGGCAGCGGCAATATTGGTAGGGATAGGGTACTGGATCGATCCGACGGGTTGGGGCGCTGATAATGCGCTGGCAGCACTGCTTATCACATCCGGTAATGCCATCCTTAACAATATGGGGATGTTGTTCGCAATTGGGTTAGCCTATGGCATGTCGAAGGATAAAGATGGCGCTGCTGCACTGGCAGGTTTAATCGGGTTTATCGTCGTCATAAACCTGTGTGCTCCCGCGTCTATCGCCATGATTAAAAGTATACCGATTGATGAAGTACCAAAGGCATTCGGGAAGATCAATAACCAGAACCAGTTTGTCGGGATTTTGGTTGGGGTACTTTCTGCTGAACTGTACAACCGCTACAGTAGCGTCGAGTTACCACAGGCGTTGTCATTCTTTAGTGGTCGCCGTTTAGTACCTATCTTAAACTCTTTCCTGATGATTCTGGTTTCTTTTATCCTGATGTTCATTTGGCCAGTGGTTTATGACTGGCTGGTGGCATTCGGTGAAAGTATCACTAATCTTGGGTCAACAGGTGCGGGTATTTACGCATTCTTTAACCGTCTGTTGATTCCTGTTGGTCTGCATCATGCGTTAAACTCGGTATTCTGGTTTGACGTTGCCGGCATCAATGATATTCCTAACTTCCTCGGTGGTCAGAAATCGATTGAGGCTGGTACGGCCATTGCGGGTATCACCGGGCGTTATCAGGCAGGTTTCTTCCCCATTATGATGTTTGGATTACCGGGAGCCGCATTGGCGATTTACCACTGTGCACGTCCTGAAAACAAAGCTAAAGTTGCTGGTATCATGATAGCGGGCGCTATTGCGGCTTTCTTCACGGGGGTGACTGAGCCACTTGAATTCTCTTTCATGTTTGTCGCACCTGTGCTTTATGTTTTGCACGCCATTTTAACGGGAATTTCTGTTTATATCGCGGCCACAATGGAGTGGATTGCAGGTTTCGGCTTTAGTGCCGGATTCGTCGATATGTTGCTCTCCTCGCGCAACCCGCTGGCGGTTAAGTGGTACATGCTGATCCCACAAGGTTTGGTATTCTTCTGCCTTTACTATGTTGTATTCCGTTTCACCATCAAAAAATTCAACCTGATGACACCGGGGCGTGAGTTATCAGCCACGGATGAAACCGATGGTTATGATGTTGATACGGCAAAACAAGGAAGGAATGGGGTAAATAACATTCAGGAAGAAGCACGTCAGTACATTGCCGCAGTGGGGGGATCCGATAATTTGACAGGGATTGATTCCTGTATCAGCCGTTTACGTTTATCCGTCAAAGACTCAGGATTGGTCAATAATAGACTGACCAGACATCTTGGTGCCTCGGGAATTATCCGTCTGAATAAACAGAACGCCCAAATCATAGTTGGAACCCGCGCAGAGTTGATTGCCAGTGCCATGAAAGAAGTATTGGCAAAAGGCCCGGTAGCGGCAATCATAGAAACTCAATACTCTGAGTCTGATGTTCAGACAAAGGAAGATAGCCAGCAAACAGGCATTCCAATCTTGACTTTAATCGCTCCTGTTACAGGGGAATTGGTCAAACTGGAAGATGTCCCTGATGAAGCCTTTTCCAGCAAGTTGGTAGGGGATGGCATTGCTATTAAGCCGACGTCGGATACTGTTTTTTCTCCTATTGCCGGGACTGTTGTGAAAATTTTCGATACAAATCATGCAGTATGTATTGCGGCAGATAATGGTGTTGAAGTCATTGTTCATATAGGTATTGATACCGTCACTCTTAATGGCAGAGGGTTTGAGCGTTTGATTGAAGAAGGGGTGACAGTTAAAGCCGGTGAACCGTTGTTGAAACTGGATCTTGAGTACTTGAATGCTCATGCTAAATCGATGATCAGCCCGGTTATTATCAGCAATATCGATGATTATTCTGGCGTCATTATAATCGCTAAAGACTCTGTTATTGCCAGAGAATCAAATTTATTTCAGGTGATATAATGAATTTAGGGTAATCATATCGCTTAAGTTTCAAGAATCACTCGGATTTGTATTTGATATTTTTTTGTGTGAGCGAATATGGATTAAGCCGTCACTAACATCTTCCTTTTCAAAAGTGAGGTATTCAGTGATGGCTTATCTTTTTTAAAGCCTCAGCTGAACATCCAACATTTGTACGCTACGGCATTATGAGAGCCTTGTCTGTTATTACTTTATATATACCCTTTATCTTCTGCATTGTAGTTTTGTTGGCTGTATTCCTTCATCCCAGCCAAACCGTTATCTATGCTCCCGGGGATTCGTTCCCTTACCGTCGCGTTGCAACTCGAAATCCATTGAGTATAAAAATGATAAATAAAAATTTAAATATATTATTGTGATTATTTATTTTGTTTTTTATTTAATAATTCATTAATTGATTTTTGTTATTCTTTCTATTAATAATAATTTATTATGAATATAATTTTGAAATTTATTTATTTGGTTAACATTAATGTGTGATTTGCATCAACTTTTTTTAAAAAAAGTATTTTTTTATTTGAATTTCACATTGCTTGCTGTAGTTTATTTTAATGCGTTTATGTTTGATTCTTGTTGCTTATATTTTTCTATATTTAATTCTATTTCAGTATATATTATTACATTTAGTTTATATCTAATAATTAGGTAGGAGGAATTATGTCTGAATTTCTTTCTGAAGAAAAAATGGAGCAGTATTTAAAAAGCTGGGATGATAACGGTTATATAGTTATAGAATCAGCGGTTAGTAGAGAGCAAACACAGAAAACAGTCGATGCTATATTCTATTTTTTGGAAATGGATAAAAATGATCCCGTTAATTTTTATAACACCGATATCCGTTCTCGCTCAGGAATTGATGAAATGGGGCGTATTCCTTTTTATCATCATCAGACCTTGTGGGATAATCGGCAAAGTCAAATAATTTATTCTGTATATGAAAAAATTTTTGGTATAAAAGAACTATTGGTGAGTATTGATAGGGTCAATATGAATCCACCTGTTAATGATGATTGGAAATACGAAGGTTTTATTCATTGGGATATTGATGTTTCAAAACGTCCGTTAGAGAGTAAAATACAAGGCTTATTGAGCCTAACTGACGATGATGGTAATTCTGGTGGATTTCAATGTGTACCGGGGTTTCATAAAGTAATTTATGAATGGCTGTCAAAACAACCAGAAGGGTATAATAGCCGATTCCCTGATACGACAGGAATGAAAATTGTATCTATCCCATTGAAAGCTGGGGATTATGTTATATTTCATGGCGCGCTGCCTGGTCATGTATTAAATGGTTAGTTGCTGTGATATGCTTCCGGCTTTTTAAGGATGAAGTATGGCCAAAGTTGATGTCTATTGCCGTTATTGCCACAAATCAGAACAGGTCAAAGGACATGGGAAAGGAAATGGCGGACATCCTCGTTATCGCTGTTATAGCTGCTGTAAGGTCTTTCAGTTGGCGTATACCTATCAGGCCTGCAAACCCGGCGTTAAAGAACAGATTGTCGATATCGCGATGAATAACGGGGGAATTCGTGACACCGCTCGGATCCTGAAAGTCGCCACCGCCACCGTCATGAAAACATTAAAAACCTCAGACTCCGAAACGTAACGACACTTCCCCTTGCGGAATGTGGCATCCAGATTGTCTGTGAAATCGACGAGCAATGGTCGTTTGTCGGCAATAAGAAAAACCAACGCTGGCTTTGGTATGCTTGGGAACCCCGCCTGAAGCGAATAGTGGCTCATGTTTTTGGCGATCGCAGTCGAAAAACGTTAGACAAGCTGCTTACCCTCTTATCTTCCTTTACTATTCGGTTTTACTGCACGGATGACTATGTTGTTTACGACCCACTTCCCGAGGAAGAGCACTTGACTGGAAAGGCGTTTACTCAGCGTATAGAGAGAACGAATTTAACGCATCGTACCCGAATCAAAAGGCTGAATAGAAAAACCATTGGGTATTCAAAATCGGAAGAAATGCACGATAAAGTGATAGGAACCTTTATTGAACGTGAACATTATTTTTAATACCTAATCTAATCATTTAATACATGACCCGCTGCCTCATGGAAATAAACCTAATATTTCGGACAAGCCAAGATTAGCTCAATATTTTTGTTGTTTTCCAAGGACTGATCTCACTGAGCAGCAAATTACAGAACGAATTGCTGCTTATAAACAAGGATTACCTACTACATCTATAACGGGTAAACCTTTCCCGGTTAAAAAAATCAATCAACAAGGTACATCCAGCATAAATTTAACAGAGCTGGGTGAATTATTGTTGGGGAGTTAGCATATTGTCTTTAAGGTGTTATTATGGATGAAATAATGCATCACGGAGAGAATAATATTGATGTTTCAATTATTCTTCCTAGGTATAATGAAAATTATTTAGTTATAGAAAAAACCATACAGCGCATTAAAAATATTCAAGAAGTATTGAAAGTACAGGTCATTATAATTAATGATTCAAATAAAAATACTTTCCATGATATAGATATTATCAAGGTAAAAAAACAGTACCCTGATGTTGAAGTTGTCTCTAACTGTGGTAACTATGGAAAAGGATATAGCATTAGACGAGGCGTTGATTTAGCGAAAGGAAGATATATTTTTTATACTGATATTGATTTCCCGATAAAAGAGAGTGATTTTTTTAGTGCATATCAAAAAATTGAAACATCCAATGTTGATCTCGTTATTGGAGAGCGATTCTCAAAGAGTAAATCAAAAGCGAATCTATATCGAAAAATAACAAGTAAGTTTTTTTTAAAAATTGTTAACTTGATACTAAACTGTAAAGTATCTGATTCTCAGTGTCCATTCAAGATGTTAAAGTCTGATGTGGCAAAAGAAGTATTTTCTAAGCAAAGGATTAAGGGGTATGCATTTGATGCTGAAATTATTTACCTTATGAATAGGCTTTCGAAGACACTATATCAATTTCCTGTTATTTGGGAGGATACAAGGGAAAACTGGAGTTTGATGAGGACGATTATTAATTATAGCATTATGATTTTAGGGGTTTTTTCTATTAAAATTTACTGGATTATACGCAATTAACTTGAAGATGCGGGTTTTAAAATCTGGAAGTTATCAGTCAACCGAGTGGTGAGTTCTTTCGCTTTTTCTGGCAATGTGACATGAAAAAAGTGGCGCAGCGTTTCACGGAATGTTTTGGTATCCGGAAAATAGACATTGTTTCGTACCTGCTCATTCACATACTTCCATAATCGCTCAATCGGGTTGAGATTAGGGCTGTAAGGCGGCAGGTAGTGCAACTCAATATTCAAAACCTCGGCAAAAAATTGGACGACTCCGGAACGGTGATAACCCGCACCATCCAGAATAATGTGGATTTTTTGCGAAAGTGGATAGGTTTCCCGGATTGAGCCGAAAAAAAGGACGACATTTTTCGCGTTAATCGTCGGATATTCACGAACAATAGTCTCTTCAATCCGTTGTAAATTAAGGGCACCCATGATGTTGAGTCGAGTACGACTGCCTGTGGTTTCAACCACTTTGACGTGCTTCCGCCCGCTCTTCATCCAGCCATAACTTAATTTTGTGGACAGGGTCGGGTGAACCGCATCAATAAATAAAATAGGCGCATTCTGGCCACATTCTTCTTTCAGCGCGTTGTAGGTTTCAATAAACTGTTGCTGTTTATCCGCATCAAATTTATGCGGAGCACCCATTGGCTTCTTGTAGCTGAAACCTTGACGGTGAAGCCATTTCGTCATTCCTGCGACAGTGAAAGTCACCTGCCATCGTGCCCGAACATAGGCCACAATTTGTGCGGTAGTGTGCATCAAATTTGCCATCAGATACTCAACTAATTCTGTTGTTTGTTCGGCAGACAAACGGCTTTCAGAGCCCCCATTTTCAGGGGCGAGTTTTTCCTCAGAGAAGTAATCTTTCAGATGGCGGCTCACCGTACTTTCATGGATCCGCAAAGCCTGAGCAATCATCTGGGCAGTCCAGCCTTCTGAGGCCAAAAGCACGGCCTTGATGCGGTCACGTACTCGTCCATCGCGAGTCGTATCATGCATCAATTCGAGGGCGTCTTTTTGGGCATCTGTTAGATTAATTTTCATGGGCGCAATCATGATCTGATACAAATGAAAAATCAAGCATCTTCAATGACGACGGGTATAGAAGTTATTATTTAAATTAGAAACAGTATCTTTTGTTATATTATTGGTGGGTGATTTGCATGATTGATATGAACCCGCAGAAAGTTGCGGGTTAGAGTTTTAGTTATTTTTTATTTCTTCGAGAGGAGAATAGCGTGACTCTATTTTAACATTAACAAGGAATTCACGAGAATTATCACCGTAATCACCTGGGGAGTCAAAGAACACAAATATTAACTCCCCATCCTCAGGAACCGTTTTATGAAGCACGCCGTTTCCTATTCCATAGGTTTTATTACCGATTTTAGCAATGAGTGAGTCGCGTAGCGTTGGTTTTCTAAGTAGAGTACCTTGGGGGGCTGCCCAGTAGTTGTCTGGATGGCCATACTTCACCCATCCCTTAGCAACAATAGATATAACATCCCCCTTTTTGAGAATAAGTCCTGTAGGTTGATCTTGTTCAAGTTTAGCAGGAACAGCTCCAGACCAATCGTACATAGTATTACCTCCAATCATTATGCTTTGAAAGCGACTTTATCAGTCTATGAAGGCGGGTTACTTCTCCGCCAGTGAACATCCATAAAATAGGTTCATCAATACTGGAGAGAACTTCTGATTAGGATGGCACGGAATGGCTGTTTGGAAATTAATAAAATCCATATCCCACTGATAAAACTATGAGTTTAAAAGGGGACAATACTCCCCTTTAACCCAACCCCTTGATTTCATTAAATTCCCACCCTGAGCGGTAATTACGAAAAATCAACAAGTTATCTAAAGGTGGGAATTTCTCACCTTTTAATTCAATCTTTCCGTTTCAAACGGAATGCCTACTTTGGTTTTATACTTACGGTGAAGGTATTGGGATTTCCTCAATACCTTTTGTTTGTGCAGATACCCCGTATGTCAAAGGGCAGATTTCTGCCCTATAGTGACAGTAGTTTTCTTTCCCGCCGTTCCACAATCTCGGGACTCTCCATTTTTTGGCAAAAAGCGTACGTCAGCTAAATATCATCAAAAAATCTGAATATTTAAAAGCACGGTTTATGTGTACAGAAATGCGTCAGTTTAGAGAGGGATTTTGGCGGTGAATTTTTCGAATAAATAATGATGTCCGTTCTTCGATATGAATTCCAGAGAGAGTGATCTGAGGGGTAAATCAGACCCAAAACAGGCAAAAATGGCGTGTATTTTTGTTACACTTTTTTACAAGTGGAAATACATTAGTCAGAAATAAAAACACCTCAGAGGGGGAGTCTGAGGCGTTTAGAAAAAGAGCCGCGTATCTTTTGCGTATCTTTTTAAGTCCTTTTACTGTCATGGCAGTGTCCCATCAACTTTGCTAACTGACTGTTTTTCAAGTTGTTGTCCTGACACTGACCCACCAAATTTGGTGGAGCTGGCGGGAGTTGAACCCGCGTCCGAAATTCCTACATCCTCGGTACTACATGCTTAGTCTAGTCTTTACATTCGCTTGCCAGCTGCGGACAGACACGCCACTAACAAACTAGCCTGATTGGATTTAACGCTTCAACCCCAGGCAGGGCATCCACGCGATCTCTTTTGGGTTTGACCTCTCTTGATCCCCGTCCTAAGAGCGGAGGCTAGGGAGAGAGGGCTCTAAGCAGGTTATTAAGCTGCTAGTGCGTAGTTTTCGTCGTTTGCGACTATTATTTTGCGGCTTTTAACGAGGCCAACCGCCCCTCGGCATGCACCTTGGGTTTCGCGAATCCCGTCGAATCCAGAATCAGCCCCAAGTATGTTAAAAGCGAGTATATCAGAATATTGGATGATAATGCCAGTGATTAACGCCCTGAATTCTTCATTATTCTTGCTTTGTCTACTTTCCACTCACGTTCTTTGATATCTGAACGTTTATCATGCGCTTTTTTACCTTTCGCAACGCCAATTTTGACTTTGCTCCAAGCGTTCTTCCAGTACATGGAAAGCGCAACGATTGTATAACCTTCACGATTGACTCGACCATATAGTGAATCAAGTTCGCGCTTGTTAAGGAGTAATTTGCGTGACCGTGTCGGATCACAGACTATATGGGAAGAAGCGACATTTAATGGTGTGATTGTGGCACCAAAAAGATAAGCATCACCATCTCTGAGCAAAACGTAACTCTCACTGATGTTTGCCTTGCCAGCGCGCAGCGATTTTACTTCCCAACCTTGTAGCGATAAGCCAGCTTCGAATTCTTCTTCGATGAAGTATTCATGGCGGGCTCGCTTATTCATGGCAATTGTTGCCGAACCGGGTTTGTGTGCTTTTTTCTTTGTCATAATGCGTTGTATTATACTGTATGCGTTAATGAAATAAATCTCTTCTGAGTGATATTTAGCAATAAATGCATATTTATTGTTCCAAACGCCATCAGGTTTTTATTTAACCACATTTAAATGATACTATTCAGTGCTGTTACGTTTTACAGGAAATGATATGCCACAGATTAGTCGCTCTGCGTTAGTGCCTTACAGCGTGGAACAAATGTACAAATTGATCAACGACGTGAAGTCTTATCCGGATTTTTTACCGGGGTGTGTGGGTAGCAGTGTAATAAGCCGTAGTAATAATGAAATGACGGCTGCCGTTGAGGTCTCCAAGGCAGGGATCAGTAAGACGTTCGTGACGCGTAATACGTTATCTGATAATAAAAGTATTAGTATGCAGCTTGTTGATGGGCCTTTTCGAAAGCTGATGGGCGGGTGGCATTTTACCCCACTTAGCGAGGATGCCTGTAAAGTTGAGCTACATCTCGATTTTGAGTTTACCAACAAGTTGATTGAGTTAGCTTTTGGTAAGGTGTTTAAGGAATTGGCCGGTAATATGGTTCAGGCTTTTACCCAACGTGCGCGTGAGGTTTACAGTGTCTGATATCAATGTCGAAGTCGTTTATGCTCTGCCTGAACGTCAATATCTGTGTAATGTGAAAGTACCTCAGGGATCGACTGTCGAACAGGCGATTGTCGCATCTGGTCTTTTGACATTACGTAGTGATATCGATTTGATTAAGAATAAAATCGGCATTTATAGTCGTCCGGTTAAATTGACCGATACGATGGTAGAAGGGGATCGTGTAGAAATTTATCGTCCCCTTCTTGCCGATCCAAAAGAAATGCGTCGTAAACGGGCTGAACGAGCTAAAAATAGCACTCAATAACATCTATTCCGATATCTATTTATTCGCCAGATGCATTACTGGCGAATAAATAAAATTCCGCGTCTTACTGATCCTCTGGAAAAGCTTTTTCATTCTTGATATCAGTCAACACACCATTACTATCAAAGGTGAGCGTCAATGTTTCTTGTGTGGCCTTCTTATGGCCTGGCTGATCACGGAATATGTAGTACCAAATTTGACTTCCAAACGGATCAGTCAGCATTGGTGTTCCCAAAGTGTAAGCGACTTGTTGTTGAGTCATTCCTTTGTGGATTTTTGATACCGCAGCCGGTGTCAGGTAATTCCCTTGATTAATATCAGGACGATAAACAACTCGCTCAAACATGGAGCAACCCGCAGTCAGCATAACAAGTGATACGGTAGCGGCAGTCAACAATTTACAGCGCATAGTAATTACATTCCTTTAGGAGTGAGGCTGTCGATGATAATAAACATTGAAGAGATTGAAAACCTCTCAGCGTTTTACCTATGACTTCAAGTATACAAAAAAGTTGTATTAATTTATGCCGCTAATAGCTCTTTTGCGTTGGCCAGTGTGTTTTTTGTAACTTCATTACCCGCCAGAAGTCGCGCCAGTTCTTGAAGTCGGGCTTTTTTGTCCAATAATTGCATATGGGTTTCTGTTTCTTCCCCGTCGGTTTGTTTGTTGACATAAAAATGTTGATGCCCACATCCTGCGACTTGCGGTAAGTGCGTTACGCACATAACTTGGGTCGACTCTCCCAATTCGCGTAGCAATCGGCCAACGATTGCCGCGGTTGGGCCACTGATACCGACATCAACTTCGTCAAAGATTAATGCAGGCGTTTCCATTTTTTTGGCTGTAATGACCTGAATAGCTAGTGCGATACGGGAAAGTTCACCACCAGAAGCAACTTTTGCCAGTGACTGATGAGGCTGGCCCGGGTTAGTTGTTACGTTAAATTCAACTTTGCTGGCACCATCAATATTCAAATGTTCGGGTTCAAATGTGAGGTCAATGGTAAAACGACCATGAGGCATGGAGAGTTGATGCATGCTGTTGGTAATCAGTTGGCTTAATTCCGCAGCATATTGTTGGCGAACCTGATGCAGTTTTTCTGCCACATTGAGCGCTTGTTGATAATGCAGGCTGACAAGTTCACTGAGATGGGCGCAATCATCTTCCTGTTGGGAGAGCTGATGCTGCTCTTCCAAAAGTTGTTGGTGCAGGGCAGGTAGTTCTTCTGGAGCAACGTGATGTTTACGAGCCATGCTGATCTGTTGTGAAATTTTCTGTTCCAATTCAAACAGGCGGTTAGGGTCTAATTCCAGTAGATCACTGTAATGGCGTAATTCATCACTGACTTCATTAATTTGAATGGCTGCTTCTTCCAGCATGTTAAGCAGTTCGTTGAATTTGTGATCCATGCTGGCCAGTTCAGTCAGTTCGTTTCGTGCGTAATTCAGAAGGCTGACAATGTTCTGTTCATCATTATCATTTAAGATCTGGAGAACGTTCTGACTGACAGATAGAAACTGCCCGCAATTTGCCAGCCGCTTATATTCGCTATCCTGTTCTTGGTACTCACCCACTTGTGGTGCCAGTTCGTTTAGTTCTTTCAAATGATATTCGAGTAATTGCTGGCGAGAGCGGCGTTCAAGAGCCTGCTGTTGAAATCGGGCGAGTGCCTGACAGCTTTGCCGCCATTGTTGGTAAGCCTGCTTCATTTCATGTTGCCGTTCAAATTCGCCAGCGTAAATGTCCAGTAAACGCCTTTGGTGACGGTTTTCTAAAAGTAACTGGTGGGCATGTTGCCCATGGATTTGGATCAGGTGTGAACCTAATTCACGTAGCTGGGAAAGGGGGACAGCCGTGCCATTGATAAAACCACGGGAGCGCCCATCTGCGGTAATTGTGCGCCGCAACAGGCACTCATTGTCGTCATCACGACTTTCATCAAGTTGGTGGGCTTCAAGCCATTTACGGGCAGAAGGTGCATCCGCCAGTGAAAAACGGGCACAGATGTCAGTACGGGTAGCACCAGCACGAACCATATTGGCTTCGCCTCGATTGCCAAGGCATAAGCCCAGAGCATCAATGGCGATGGATTTACCTGCGCCGGTTTCCCCTGTGATTGCAGTCATTCCTGAGCGGAAATCAATTTCCAGTTCGCGAACGATAGCAAAATTACTGATGGTTAACTGAGTCAGCATCGCGTTCCTCCTACCTTTCCTGTATATAAAAACATGTCTGTACTTTCACACAGTATAAACTGGTTCTTTATACAGTAAAGTGGGAGGCTTACGTTTTTAGAACATTTTTTTCGACCAACCCAGCTTCGTACTCAATGTATTGAAATAATTGTAATCTTTCGGGTGTATCAAATGCAGGTTATATTCACTGCGTTTGATAATGACTTCTTCACTGTCCTGGATCGGTAACACTATCTGGCTATCACAGCTTACTTCATAGTCATTGCTGTTCCGGGAGAATTTCAGACGGATGCTGCTTTCACTGCTGATAACAAGAGGGCGCGCTGAAAGCGTGTGTGGAAACATCGGTACCAGCACAATGGCGTTCAAGTTTGGTGTCAATATTGGCCCACCAGCAGACAACGAGTAGGCTGTTGAGCCTGTAGGAGTCGCAATGATTAAGCCATCGGAGCGTTGGGAAAACGCAAAACGCTCATCAATATAAACTTCGAAGTCAATCATGTGAGCGACTTTGCCCGGATGTAGCACGACTTCATTCAGCGCCGTACTGCGCCGTGATTTCTGTCCTTTTTTCGTGACTTGAGCTTCTAATAGGAAACGTTTTTCGTCTCGATATTCTCCATTGAGTACCTCGGAAAGCTGCTGCAAGGCATTATCGGGATCTAAATCCGTCAGAAAGCCTAAATTACCACGGTTAATGCCAATTACTTTGATGTCATAGCGTGACAATACTCTGGCTGCTCCCAGCATGTTGCCATCGCCGCCAACAACAATCACCAGATCAGCTATTTTGCCGATTTCGGTCAATCCTCCAGTCTGAACACCTTTTAAACCAATGTCTCTAGCAACTTGTCTATCCATGATGACGTAGTATCCTTTGGATACCAGCCAGTGATAAAGCATTTCATGGGTGGCCAGCGCTTCAGGGTGACGTGGACGGCCGACAATACCGATGCATTTGAATTCGTTATTCATTGCTGTTGTTTCCTTCAGCATATGGTTTTGCCCTCACAATATGATTGTTCCCTTGAATCCCTCGTTTTGATCCCCATAATAAGCGGGAGTAGCGCAAATAATACAAAATACGCGGAGATATTCATGAGTAGTAAAGACCAAAAAGTACCTGACGAGCAAGTCTCAGAAAATACAGAAAATGTATTTGAGCAACAAATGGATGCAGAAAAGGCAGACACGCCAGAGACTGAGAGCATTGTTGACCCGCGTGTTGCCGAGTTGGAAGAACAGCTAAAACAGGCTCAAATTGGCGAACGCGATGCAATGCTGCGTGCTCGTGCTGAAGTGGAAAATATCCGTCGTCGCACAGAACTGGATATAGAAAAAGCACATAAATTCGCACTGGAACGTTTTGCGAATGAGCTTCTGCCCGTGATCGACAATCTGGAACGCGCACTGGAAGCGGTTGATCGCTCTAATGACGCGCTGTTGCCAATGATTGAAGGCGTTGAGTTAACATTAAAATCATTCACTAATGCTGTAGGTAAATTCGGCATTGAAGTGGTGGGTGACACTAATGTTCCTTTCAATCCTGAAGTACATCAGGCGATGACCATGATGGAATCCGATCAGCATGAACCCAATCACGTTATGTTAGTGATGCAGAAAGGTTATACCTTGAATGGTCGTTTATTGCGCCCTGCAATGGTTGCTGTTTCTAAATAAAAATTACGCTATCCCGTGATTACAATGCCGCCATACACAGGGCGGCATTTTTGTGGTTATTCTATTGTCACTCAGGCAGTGTGGGATACCAATCAATTGGCGTCAATCCTTGAGCTTCCAGTAGACTGTTTGCCTGTGAAAAATGCTTGCATCCCAGAAAACCGCGATGAGCTGACAAAGGAGAAGGGTGTGGTGCTTTTAGAACATAGTGCTGTTGGGTATTGATGAAGTGTCCTTTTTTCTGGGCATGGGAACCCCAAAGTAGGAAAATGACGCCGTGACGATGTTCATTGATTGCCGCAATGACTTTGTCAGTGAAGGTTTCCCAGCCTAAATTCGCATGTGAATGCGCATTGCCACGTTCAACGGTCAGCACCGTATTGAGCAGCAATACGCCCTGCTTTGCCCAACTGACCAAGCAGCCATGATTAGGGCGGCTAAACCCAGTAATATCCGATTCCAGCTCCTTATACATGTTGACAAGAGAAGGTGGTGCAGGAATACCAGGCTGTACTGAGAAAGCCAGACCGTGTGCCTGATTTGGGCCGTGGTAAGGGTCTTGCCCCAAAATCACGACTCTTACATCGGACAGTTCGGTATAGCGGAATGCATTGAAAACATCCTGCTGTAGCGGATAAATCGTCTTTCCGGCCTTACGTTCATTGGCAACATAGGTCAATGTGTCAACGAAATAGGGCTGTGTCTTTTCATGGCCGATGACTTCGTGCCATGTGAGAGATGCGGACATCGCGAATCCCTTTCTATATGATTGTCAGATAGGCTTAAGCTTACCGATTCCCTTCGTATAGGGAAACCCTCTGATCTTCATCTGAAGCTAATTGATAGGGTGAAATTCTGATTTTATAAATTATTTTGAAAATTTATAAAAATAATTTCGTGTTTTTCTTTTATAAAAATTCATTTACTGATATTCCTTTCATTATATATGGGTATTAATTTTGTTAAATAAAAATTAAATTTGTTGTTAATGTGTTACGATTTTTTGCCGATAGAGAGTTTAGGTTTGTTAATTATGCCTAACCTGAATAATCTGTAGGAGAGTTTTATGACTTTATCAATAAATGGCAGTTTTTTCAGCGAATTAGGGATTTATTCATTACAGGGAAGTCCACTACAACTTCAATCGAGTTCTCCGGCCAAATCATCATCTGACAAGGCTGATGTGACTCACTCCACAACACAACCCACAACAGCTCCGCTTTCAGAAAATACCCAGCAAAATAATAATCTTTATCAATCATTGATTCGCGATCGTCATCTAAGTGCCATGGCATTACCTGAATTACATGCCAATGATATTGCAGGAAAACATTCTAAACGCATCGATTATGATCTGTCTCTGGTCACCCGTGATGTTTACCGTATGAATAGCATGGGAATTGGTGATTATGTGCGTCTTACGAAAGATGAAATATCAAAAGCGGGCATTGATCCTGCTATCTTGGAGGATAGTTCAACAGGATTTCAGGCAGGCGTTTATCGAAATAAGGGTTTATATATAGTGTCATTTACTGGCTCGAACGAAATACAGGATTTCATGGCAAGTATTCGTCAAGGGCTTGGATTTAAAGAAGAGCAATATGGTCAGGCTGTAACGTTGGCACAAGCAGCGTTAAAAGCATTTGGTGAAAATGTCATTTTCACAGGTCACTCAATGGGGGGAGGATTGGCATCTGTGGCAGCGCTGACAACAGGAAAACCCGCAGTTATTTTTAATGCTGCAGGTGTGTCAGATTCGACATTGAGAAGTATGGGGTTATCACCGGAAGCAAGTCGTGAAGTGGCAGAAAATGGGTTAATCCGAAATTATATTGTTGAACATGACTGGCTTGATAACCTGCAAAAAACTTTGCCAATTCCCCAGCCCATGGGAAATAAAATTTTGCTTGAATATGAGTACGAACCGGAAGGGATATTAGATTCCATTTTTGCCTATCGGTATGCTTTTCACTCATTCAAGGCGCATTTTATGGAAGCCGTGCAGGAATTGCTGACCGTCCATAAACCTTGGTTGAATAAAGCAGGTGAAATGATAGCTGCTACTGAGGACAGTATGCAAAATAAGGCTATTTCTATGCAAAAACAGGCTTTGAATACATGGGGAATGAATATGAATGAGGCCGAAATCAGCGACCAGCTAAGGGAAGAGCGTCATCAATTGGTTTCACAACAGCTTGAGAAGTATTATTCAGTATAATATTCGTACAAATGGAATAATGAGTAAGGCTGAATCCATTGTTTCTGTTTGTCGGATATAATAAAGCGGGCTGTTTGCCCGCTTTTGCCAGTGAGATTAATCGTTGGTTGGTTCTGACGTTTCTGGTTTGGGATCACCGGAAGGAGTGCGGCGTTTTCCAATGTTTTTACTATCGCGATGACGAACTTTCACTCGTGTTTTCTTCGCTTCTTCTTCTACCTTTTTCTTCTCTTTACGTTTCTCCAGAACTTTCTTAGAAGGCTTATAGCTCTTTTTCTCACTGGGTGCTTTAGTTTGTGGGCGCAATTCATCGACAACCCGTACTTTCAATGGTTCGTTGAGATAACGGGTGACTTTACCAAGCAGTGGATGATCGTGAGACTCAACCAGTGCAATAGCGGTTCCCTTACGGCCTGCACGGGCAGTACGGCCAATCCGATGCAGATAAACATCGGCAGTACGTGGTAAATCAAAGTTAAAGACATGGCTGATATTTTCAATATCCAACCCACGGGACGCAACATCAGTTGCAACCATAACGTTGACTCTGCCATCATTCAGTCGCTTGACGGCATCTGTACGTTTGGTCTGCACCATTTCACCTTCAAGAAAACAGGCCTGAATGCCTGCCTTATGTAGATAATCAACAATTTCACGCACACGCTCACGTTTGCGCACAAAAACAATCGATTTTGTTACATCAGGTTGCTGAAGAAGGTGACACAGTAAAGCTGTTTTATGCTCCAGATTATCGGCACGATAATAGAATTGCTGAATTTTTTTGCGTTCACGGCGAGAAGGTTCTGCATCGATTTCAACAGGATCGGTTAACAGACGCTCTGCAAAATCACGGATGGTTTCACCTTCTAACGTTGCGGAAAATAGCAACGTTTGTTTGCGCCAGCGTGTCTCACCGGCAATGGTCTCGACATCATTGGCAAACCCCATGTCCAGCATGCGGTCTGCTTCATCAAGGATCAGCGTTTCCACCGCACGGCAATCAAAATTTTCTTCTTTGATGTATTGCAGTAGGCGTCCTGTAGTTGCGACAACAATATCCTGATTCTCACTGAACACTTCTGCGTGATTCATGTAAGCAACACCGCCAGTGATTGTGGCGACATCCAGATTAGTATGAGCCGCAAATGATTGTGCCTGTTCTGCAACTTGCATTGCCAGTTCGCGGGTAGGGGTCAAAATCAAGATACGTGGCGGGCCGGATTTTTTACGTGGAAAATCCAGTAAATGCTGTAGAACTGGTAGCAGGTACGCAGCGGTTTTGCCTGTGCCAGTCGGCGCGGAGCCAAGTACATCACGGCCATCCATGGCAGCAGGAATGGCTTCAGCCTGGATTGCTGTCGGGCGTTCGTAGCCTTTTTCGTTCAGTGCATTAAGCAGGCATTCATCAAGTTCGAATTCGGAAAAGTTTGTCGCAGTCATCATATACCTCTATTTGGGTCGCCGATTATAAACAGGTTGGTCGTATTCTTCATCCTATAAAAATATCCTGTGGGCAGGTCGCTTTTATCCGTGGGCTATAAGATTTATGCTATGACCCATTTTAATTTCAATAGACATGATTCATGGGATTGATACATAAACCCGCTTTTCGCTGCGGTGGTTTTACATTTAAACAGTTTTTTGTTGGACATGATAAATGTGCAATGAAAGTTGGGACAGATGGCGTGTTATTAGGCGCCTGGGCTCCGGTGGGTAATCGGAAAAAATGTCTGGATATCGGTTGTGGCAGCGGTTTGGTTGCCTTGATGATAGCACAGCGTACTGACGATCATTCGGTTATTGATGCCGTGGAGCTGGATACTCATGCTGCGAGACAGGCAATCGAGAATGTGCAGGAATCCCCATGGGCTGATCGTGTTAAAGTATATCAGCAGGATATTCATGATTTTACTCAGCAAAACCATTTGCAATATGATTTGATCGTGAGTAATCCGCCCTATTTTGAACCTGCCAACGCGTGTAGAAATGAAGCACGTAGTCAGGCGCGCTACACGGGATCATTGACGCATCGTGGATTATTGGATTGTGCTGAACATTTGATTAAGCCCACAGGGCTATTTTGTGTTGTATTACCCTATAACATCGGCGAGACATTTGAGCAAATGGCGGCAGAACGGGGGTGGTTTACTCATCATCGTGTCAATATTCGTGATAGGCAGGATAAACCGCTGCATCGTTTGTTGCTGGCATTTTCTCGACAAGGGCAGGAGACTCAGGTGAGTGAATTGACCATTCGTGTCTCAAATGGCGTATATTCAACCGAATTTCGTCAGTTAGTAACAGATTTTTATCTTTATTATTGATAAGGTTACTATCAATGGAGTAATGATATGGGTTTTATTACTCAATGAAATGAATCGTTCTTTTTTCTTGTTTTAAAATCGTATTTCCTGGGAAATAGAGACTATGATTTGTACTATACATAAAAGGTGAGATACGAAATAACAGGTGGTTGTAAGATAAAATTACGATCAAAGTTGAACTTCACACGAAATAGAAACTCGAAGTCATGCTTGTTTGGGAAGAAAGGCATCATGACTGGCGTAATTAAGTATAAATGTGGAGTTTTACCTCAGGAGAGTGAGCCTCGGATGAGCGAGCAGTTAACGGATCAAATGCTGGTCGAACGGGTACAAAAGGGCGACCAGAAAGCATTTAATTTGCTGGTTATAAAATATCAGCACAAAGTGGCGAGCCTGGTTGCTCGTTACGTACCTCAAGGCGACGTTCCTGATGTCGCTCAAGAGGTGTTTATTAAGACTTATCGTGCGCTTTATTCTTTCCGGGGTGATAGTGCTTTTTATACGTGGTTGTACCGTATTGCCGTTAATACTGCGAAAAACTATTTAGTTGCTCAGGGACGTCGCCCACCATCCAATGACTTGGATGCCAACGATGCAGAAAATTATGATGCGTCAAGTTCATTAAAAGAAATTTCGAACCCTGAGAACTTAATGTTGTCTGAAGAACTAAAGGAAGTGGTTTTCCGTACCATCGAATCGCTCCCAGATGATTTGCGGGTAGCGATTACGCTCAGGGAGTTGGATGGGTTGAGCTATGAAGAAATAGCTGAGATCATGGAGTGTCCTGTCGGGACTGTCCGTTCACGAATCTTCCGGGCAAGGGAAGCCATTGATAATAAAGTCAAACCACTGATCCAACAGTAGTGGGACAAAACAATATTGAAGGGTACTTTGGCATGCAAAGAGAGAAACTTTTCGCATTAATGGATGGCGAAGCTCTTGATAGTGAAGTCGTTCGTTTGATCGCTGAAGACACTGTGATGCAGAAACAGTGGGAAAGATATCACCTCATCCGTGACACATTGCGTGGTGATGTAGGTGATGTATTACATTTGGATATCGCGAGCCGAGTCGCATTGGCACTTGAAAAAGAGCCGGCTCATATCAATCCAGCCGCTATTCCAGAATCTCAGCCAAAGCCTGAAACATGGCAGAAAATGCCGTTCTGGAACAAAATTCGCCCGTGGGCGAGCCAGATGACGCAAGTCGGCATTGCTGCGTGTGTGTCACTGGCGGTGATTGTTGGAGTCCAGCAATATAACAGCGATGGCAGTGTTGATGTGGATACACAATCCGATACGCCAGTCTTCAATACATTACCTGTTATGGGTTCCGCTTCACCTGTCGGTTTAGCTGCGCCTGTAGATGATGAAGCTTTAGGCAGTGATTTGAACATGCAAGTGAGGGAAAGCAATAAACGCATTGATGCTATGCTGCAACAGTATGAACTTTCCCGGCGCATTTATTCAGAACAAAACCAGAGGTTGCCACCGGTTGATAATACTCAACCTGTAGCAGCAAAAATACAACAGGCTCCACAGCAATAATGAAACGTATCTGAGAAGTTAATGAAACATATTTGTTTTTTCATCTTCTTGTTGGCAGGTAGCCTGTTCAATCCTTTGAAAGCCTCGGCGCAGCAAAGCGACACCGAGGCTTTGTTACAGGATATGGGAAATGCCGTACACACTCTGAATTATGAGCTCGCTTTCATTAATCTAGGGCGAGAACTTCTGATCCCCCTGCGTTACCGCCATGCTATTATTGATGGTCAACCCATTGCTCAAATCATACAGATGGATGGATCGCGTCGCGAAATTATCCAACGCGGTAACCAAATCAGCTATTACGAGCCAGGCTTGGATTCTTTTAGTCTACGTGGCAACCACATTGTGGATTATTTCCCACCGATTATTTTTGCGGATTTCTCGCGATTACAGAAGTATTATCGCTTCATTGATGCGGGCAGTACCCACGTTGGTGATCACCCTGTGTACTTTGTTCGTATCATATCGAAAGATGAAACTCGTTATAATTATAACCTGTTGATTGATGCAAAAAGTCATCTTCCCTTGCTGATTGATCTGTTGGACAAGGATCATAATATTGTTATTGAGCAATTCCGCGTAGTGTCATCAACAGTGAATGACAGTATAAAAAAAGATCTGATTGCTATTGTCGATTTGAAATTACCGCCAATGCTGGCTATTTCGCCGTCTGAAAAAGTGAAATTCGATTGGCAGGTGGAAAAAATACCTGAAGGTTTCAAAGAAATCTCCCGTAATAGACTCAAACTATCAGAAACAGAATCGTTGGAATCCATCATGTATAGTGATGGACTGTTTCAATTTTCTGTAAATGTGACCCATGCTGATAAAGGAACGGTCAATAAACAACCATTTAGACAAGGTCGGCGAACGGTTTATACTTTGGTCAGAGGTAAAAATACCATTGCAATCGTTGGCGAACTGCCTTTCGCAACCGCCAAGCAGATTGTAGCAAGTGTGACGTTTACGGGAGATCATTGATGGTTAAAGAATGGGCGACGGTTGTCCGTTGGCAAAAAGGTCGTGCACTATTGCGTTATGGCTCATCTTCAGGTTGTGGCAGTTGTCAGGCCAACGCCGTCTGTGGCTCTTATTTATTGGAAAAACTGGGGCCAGAGAATATTCATCAGTTGGAACTAGAAATTTACCAACCTCTTCAACCCGGTCAAAAAGTAGAGGTAGGTATACCTGAAAGTAGCTTACTGCGTTCAGCAATGTTAGTTTATTTGACCCCATTATTAGGGTTGTTCTTAGGGGGGGGGCTCTTCCAATATTGGGTAACTGACCAGTTATGGGTAGTTATGGGAGGCGTTATCGGCGGGGTTACTGGTTTCTTCTTTGCCCGCAAGATAGCTAAGTATTGGGATGATCAGCAAGTGTACCAACCCGTTGTGTTACAAATTGGTTTACCTCCTGATACGATTAAGGTTCTACAGCAGGAATAATCTGCTTTACCATTAACAGCTCTCACTTTTTGGTCATACCGAAAACCACAGGCATGACTAGGTTTTCACAGGTTTGGCATGTAGAATACGCCTCTTTGGCCTGTGGCCAAACCTATAAACTGTCGCTTTATGTCCATCTGTGTGTCCATAGGCGAATGATTCAGAAATATTAAGGCAAAAAAGTTTAATAATGAAGCAAATAAGAAATTTCTCCATTATCGCCCACATCGACCACGGTAAATCCACACTCTCTGATCGGATTATTCAAATCTGTGGGGGGCTGTCCGATCGCGAAATGGCAGCACAAGTACTCGACTCAATGGATCTTGAGCGTGAACGCGGTATCACCATCAAGGCACAAAGCGTCACTCTTGATTACCAGTCAATTGACGGACAAGTCTATCAACTAAATTTTATCGACACGCCAGGCCATGTTGACTTCTCTTACGAAGTTTCCCGCTCTCTGGCTGCCTGTGAAGGGGCTTTACTCGTTGTTGATGCGGGGCAGGGTGTTGAAGCTCAGACACTGGCTAACTGCTATACCGCCATCGAAATGGATCTGCAAGTCGTTCCTGTCCTGAACAAAATTGACTTGCCCGCCGCTGAACCAGAGCGTGTAGCTGAGGAAATCGAAGACATTGTTGGCATTGATGCGACAGATGCTGTCCGCTGCTCTGCGAAAACAGGTGTGGGTGTGCAGGATGTCATTGAACGTCTGGTTAAAGAGATCCCGTCACCAGAGGGGGATTCCGATGCACCATTGCAGGCCTTGATTATTGACTCATGGTTTGACAATTACCTTGGTGTTGTTTCGCTTGTCCGTGTTAAAAACGGTGTATTGCGTAAAGGCGATAAAATTAAAGTGATGAGCACGGGACAGGTATATAACGCTGACCGTCTGGGGATCTTTACACCGAAACGTATCGACCGTGATATATTGAACTGTGGTGAAGTAGGTTGGTTGGTCTGTGCGATCAAAGACATTTTGGGCGCGCCAGTCGGGGATACTCTGACAACTGCGCGCCAGCCAGCGGACAAAGCGCTGCCAGGTTTCCAAAAGGTTAAACCACAGGTTTATGCAGGTCTGTTTCCTATCAGTTCTGAAGACTATGAAGCCTTTCGCGACGCTTTGGGTAAATTGAGCCTAAACGATGCTTCATTATTTTACGAGCCAGAAAGTTCTACTGCATTGGGCTTTGGTTTCCGCTGTGGCTTCTTGGGCTTACTGCATATGGAAATCATTCAGGAACGCCTGGAACGTGAATATGATCTTGATCTGATTACTACTGCACCAACAGTTGTTTATGAAGTTGAGACAGTCAGTGATGATATTATTTACGTGGACAGTCCGTCCAAATTACCGCCATTAAACAATATTAAAGAACTGCGTGAACCGGTTGCGGAATGTAACATGCTGTTACCGCAGGAATACCTCGGTAATGTTATAACACTGTGTGTGGAAAAGCGTGGTGTACAGACTAATATGGTTTATCACGGTAATCAGGTTGCACTGACTTACGAAATACCTATGGCTGAAGTTGTGCTGGATTTCTTTGACCGTCTGAAATCTACTTCTCGTGGTTATGCGTCTCTGGATTATAATTTCATCCGTTTTCAACACTCAGACATGGTACGAGTAGATGTTTTGATTAACGGTGAACGTGTTGATGCATTGGCATTAATTACTCATCGTGAGAACTCACAATATCGTGGTCGTGAACTGGTGGATAAAATGAAAGAGTTGATCCCGCGTCAGCAATTTGACATTGCGATTCAGGCTGCCATCGGTGCTCACATTATTGCGCGTGCTACTGTTAAACAGTTACGTAAAAACGTACTTGCGAAATGTTATGGCGGTGATGTTAGCCGTAAGAAAAAATTATTGCAGAAACAGAAAGATGGTAAAAAACGTATGAAGCAGGTAGGAAACGTTGAACTACCGCAAGAAGCGTTTTTAGCAATTTTGCATGTTGGAAAAGATAACTAACAAGGTTGTAAGGAGTCTAAATGGCTAACACTTTTGCCTTGATCTTAACGTTAGCAACGTTAATCACTGGTATTATCTGGTGTATAGATCGGTTTAAATTCGCCCCTGAACGCAGGAAAAAACTTGCTCAGATTCAGGAACAAACAGCAGGTGCGGAATCTCAGGAAGCTTTGGCTACAGAGATTAACAAACCTTCATGGGTTGAGACATTTGCATCTGTCTTTCCTGTGTTAGCCATTGTTTTGCTTCTGCGTTCTTTTGTTTATGAACCTTTCCAGATCCCTTCAGGTTCAATGATGCCAACGCTGCTGATTGGGGATTTCATCCTAGTTGAAAAATTCGCCTATGGTCTGAAAGATCCAATTACACAGACAACTTTGATTAAAACAGGTAAGCCTAAGCGTGGAGATATTGCAGTTTTTAAATATCCTGTTAATCCGAGTCTGGATTTTGTAAAGCGTGTCATTGGCTTGCCTGGAGATAAAATTGTTTACGATGACATAAATAAAGAACTTCAGGTTTTTCCTGGTTGTGGTTGGAATACGGTGTGTAAGAATTTACCTGTTACTTATCGAGATATGTTCCCAAGTGAATGGACTATCAAAGAGGATATTACTCCTGAAGGCGCACGTGTGAGAGGAGTTTATCCAATTCCTATCGAAGAACAACTGGGGTCAAACAGTATTCGCCAGGGGGAACGGGTTGAGCATTTAGGTAATGTGTCACACCACATTTTGATTGTCCCTGGAGCATCAAATATCCCGTTTTTCAGTCAGCCAGGATTGCCACTTGGAACTTGGGTTGTCCCTGAAGGCCATTATTTCATGATGGGCGATAACCGTGACAATAGTTCGGATAGCCGGATATGGGGGTTTGTGCCGGAGAAAAATCTGGTAGGGCGAGCAACAGCCATCTGGATAAGTTTTGAAAAACAGGAAGGCGAGTGGCCTACTGGCGTACGCCTGAGTCGAATTGGAAGAATTCACTAATATTTATATATTAGCGAAGCATTAATTCATCTCACAGTGTAGAATATTCTGCCAAACGAGATGATTGGCTTTTTAGAATGATGGACATTTTAGGAAGCCAGTGCAAACGCAACAGTTTTGTAGGATCTATCCCCACAGGTCTGTTGCGTGTGCTTTTTTGATGAATTCTGACTGAATTGGTAGCACATGAACTCCATAATAATTAATAGGTTACAGCGTAAGCTGGGATATACCTTTATACAGCATGATTTGTTACTTCAGGCGCTCACTCATCGTAGTGCCAACAGTAAGCATAATGAGCGTCTGGAATTTCTTGGCGACTCAATCCTGAGTTTTGTTATTGCCAATGCACTTTATCACCGTTTTCCCCGTGTTGATGAAGGGGATATGAGCCGTATGCGGGCAACACTGGTGCGAGGCAATACGCTGGCTGAATTGGCCAGAGAATTTGAGCTAGGTGAATGTCTGCGTTTGGGGCCAGGTGAGTTAAAAAGCGGTGGGCATCGCCGCGAATCTATTTTAGCAGATAGCATTGAAGCTTTGATTGGGGCCATTTTTCTGGATAGCGATATTCAGACAATTGAAAGAATTATATTGAGTTGGTATGAAACTCGTTTGAATGAAATTAGCCCGGGCGACAAGCAAAAAGATCCCAAAACACGTTTACAGGAATATCTGCAAGGGCGTCATTTGCCGTTGCCATCATATCTGGTTGTTCAGGTTCGTGGGGAAGCACACGATCAGGAATTTACAATCCACTGTCAAATCAGTGGATTTGAACAACCTGTTAGAGGAGTAGGTTCCAGCCGTCGCAAGGCAGAACAGGCGGCTGCGGAACAAGCATTAAAACAACTGGAGCTTGAATGAGCGAAGAAAAAAACTATTGCGGATTTGTGGCAATAGTCGGGCGGCCTAATGTCGGTAAATCGACTTTATTGAATCAGTTACTGGGCCAGAAGATATCCATCACTTCCCGTAAACCCCAGACGACGCGGCATCGTATTATGGGTATCCATACGGAAGGAGTTTATCAAGCCATTTATGTTGATACACCGGGGCTTCACATAGAAGAAAAACGTGCTATTAACCGTTTGATGAACCGTGCGGCGAGCAGCTCAATTGGTGATGTGGAACTGGTTATTTTCGTTGTCGAAGGTACACACTGGACTGCAGATGACGAAATGGTTGTTAATAAACTGCGTAATTTGCATTGCCCAGTGATATTGGCCATTAATAAAGTGGACAATGTCACGGATAAAGCCATCCTTCTGCCCCATATCGGTTTTCTCAGCAAACAGATGAATTTCCTTGATGTTGTGCCGATTAGTGCAGAAAAAGGCATGAATGTTGATACTATTGCCAAAATTGTGCGTGCTCATATCCCGGAAGCTGGACACCATTTCCCAGATGATTACATTACTGATCGCTCACAGCGTTTTATGGCATCAGAAATCATCCGTGAAAAACTGATGCGTTTTCTGGGTGATGAACTGCCTTATTCTGTGACAGTGGAAATTGAACAATTCGTTACTAATGAACGCGGTGGTTATACCATTCACGGTTTAATTTTGGTAGAGCGTGAAGGCCAGAAAAAAATGGTTATTGGTAATAAAGGCAGCAAAATCAAGACGATTGGCATAGAAGCCCGTCAGGATATGGAAAAGCTGTTTGATAATAAAGTTCATTTAGAACTGTGGGTAAAAGTGAAAGCGGGTTGGGCTGATGATGAGCGAGCGCTGCGCAGCCTCGGTTACATCGACGACTTATAAGGTTGATTTGTGGACGGCTGGCAGAGAGCTTTCGTACTTCATGGGCGCCCTTACAGCGAGACTAGTTTACTACTGGATTTCTTTACTGAAAATGAAGGGCGGGTACGTGTTTTAGCGAAAGGTGTACGCCGTCGTCGCTCCCATCTGAAAGGTTGTCTACAACCTTTCACCCCGTTGCTTGTTCGTTGGAGTGGACGGGGTGAAATCAAAATATTACGGGATGCTGAACCTATCTCATTAGCGCTTCCCTTGACAGGAAGTGTGCTATACAGCGGTTTATACGTCAATGAGCTATTATCCAGAGTTCTTGAACAAGGCGCGGCATATCCTGCGCTTTTCTTTGATTATCTTCAATGTTTACAAATTCTTGCGGCGAGTGAATACACGCCTGAATATGCTTTACGTCGTTTTGAACTCGCCTTGCTAACTAATATGGGGTATGGAGTAGACTATCTTCATTGTGCAGGTAGTGGTGAACCTGTGTCAGATACAATGAATTATCGTTACCGTGAAGAAAAAGGCTTTATTGCTAGCCTGGTTGTTGATCACTTCAGTTTTACTGGTAATGAACTAAAAGCGTTGGCAACCGGTGAATTTACTGATTCGCTTACTTTGAAAGCAGCTAAACGTTTTACTCGCATTGCGCTGAAGCCTTATTTGGGGGGGAAGCCCTTAAAAAGTCGTGAGTTATTTCGCCAATTCGTACGTAAAAAAACTGATATTCCTAATAAGAAAAATGAAAATTGAAATGTGATTTTTCTTTATGATGGCAAGTGTATACTTTCTTGAATCTTATGTTATTACAGGAGTTAAAAATGGCTGAGGTATTATTAGGTATTAACATTGATCATATTGCAACGGTACGTAATGCCCGTGGGACACAGTATCCTGATCCGGTACAGGCTGCATTTGTTGCAGAGCAAGCAGGAGCTGATGGGATCACTGTTCACCTGCGTGAAGATCGCCGCCATATTACTGATAGAGATGTTCAACTATTAGCAAAAACGATTCAAACCCGTATGAACCTTGAAATGGCAGTAACCGATGAAATGATTGATATTGCTTGCCAAATTAAACCCGTTTTCTGTTGTTTGGTTCCTGAAAAGCGCCAAGAAGTGACAACGGAAGGTGGCTTGGATGTATTAGGGCAAAAAGTGCATATTGCTGCTGCCGTTAAGCGTTTATCGGAAGCAGGTATTTTTGTTTCCCTGTTTATCGATGCAGATCACCAGCAAATTGCCGCTGCGGCTGAAGTGGGAGCGCCATTTATTGAGATCCACACAGGTGCGTATGCAGATGCAGAAAATGATATCCAGCAGGAACAAGAATTTTTGCGTATTAAAGAAGCGGTGACTTACGCCGCGGGTAAAGGCATCAAAGTAAATGCGGGTCATGGTTTGACGTATCACAATGTACAGCGTATTGCTGCCTTACCTGAGATTTATGAATTAAATATCGGTCATGCCATCATTGGCCGTGCCGTATTTAGTGGTTTGTCTGCTGCTGTGGCCGATATGAAAACGTTGTTGCGGGAAGCGCGCAGTTAATGGCTATTGTTGGATTAGGCACAGATATAGTTGAAATTTTCCGCATTAAAAAAATTGTCGAGCGTTCTGGTGAACGCTTGGCAAACGTGTTTTAAGTGACAGAGAATGGCAATAATATCAGCATCATAACTAACCGATTTGTTTCCTTGCAAAACGATTTGCTGTTAAGGAAGCCGCCGCAAAGCGCCGGGAACAGGTATTCGAAATGGTCTGTTTTTCAATCAGTTTGAAGTTATTAATGATTCCTTGGGAAAAACTACATTAAAACTTCATAGTAAAGCAGAAACTCTGGCTGACAAACTGAATGTAAGATCCCTGCCGGATGAACGGCGTTATGCCTGTGCGACGGTGATATTGGAAAGTTGATTTTATATCTTATCTGCGTGATGTAAGAGCACGAACTTATCCCACAGTTGCTCTTCACTTTCCTGATAGTCAGGGTTAAGGATAATAGTATTGGTGATCGGGCAGACGGACTGGCAGGTTGGTTTTTCATAGTGTCCGACGCATTCAGTACAGCGTTCTGAGTCAATTTCATAAATTTCTGCGCCCATTGTGATGGCCTGATTGGGACATTCAGGTTCACACATATCGCAATTGATGCAGCGTTTAGTAATTAATAGCGCCATTTCAGTCTCTTATATAAATTATCATTTAAAATCATATAATTAAATCACTTCCGTATTCGTTACGTTTGTCCGGTTCTTGTGTTTTTATACAGTATGGTTTACATTGAAAAACCGTATACCGTAACACAAAACCGCAACACATACTTATTTCTGATGCCTAAAATATAGTAATGTGTGAGCTATTATATCAACGTAATGATATTACGGAGTTCTTAATGAAAAATGCAGTAACACATTTACCCAAATCTCATCAAAATGACGAATATTTAAGCGCTCTAGCTAGTTGGGAGTCATGCAAACCCCTTTATTGCCAACAACAAATATCCGCTTGAATCACTCTCGCCGGAATCAAGGCACCATCGGTTTCACTGGGTAACGCCAGCACATAGGTAACAAAATCAGCGTTTGAATCCTGCTTCTGCTCTATCAGGTACTTACTCACGGCTTCTCTGGTTGGGTCTGCCTGTGGATTGCCATTGGGAAAATTGACCGCATCAAGATAAATTTCCGGCACTTGGTGGCGTGTCACAACCGCTCCCAAAGCATCATTGAAGTCTTGGTTTATCGCAGTAATGAATCCATTGACGTTGGTAAATATAGCTAAATCATATTAATATGACATAATATCTAAATCTAAGATAACAAGGCATAAAATGAGATGGGCTACAGCTTAGATTTTCGAAAGCGAGTACTGGCATACAAAGACAAGCATTCGTTGACTTTCGAACAAACGAGTGCCCATTTTGAGATCTCCATGCGTACCTTGTTCCGGTGGTGCAATAAAATAGAACCTTGCATGACCCGCGATAAACCCGCCACAAAAATCCCTGATGAGGTACTCATTGCGGATGTCCAAAATTTTCCTGATGACTACCAATGGGAAAGAGCAAAACGTTTAAGTGTTTCACAATCGGCTATTCATTACGCCTTGAAACGGCTGAATATCACCCCGAAAAAAAACGCTCCAACCCCCTCGCGCTGATCCTCAAGCTCGTCAGGCATTTATCGAGCACATCAGCGATGATGAACAGACTGGCAGACCCCTTGTTTATTTGGATGAAAGTGGTTTTGCTCAATCGATGCCACGTAAACAGGGATATTAGGAAAAAGGGTTACGCTGTTTTGGTACGCATGACTGGCACGCAAAAGGCCGTATCAACGTCATTGGCGCCATTCTCGAAAAGACCTTCGTCACCTTAAGCTTATTTACCGGGAATATTAATGCCGATGTTTTTTATGCGTGGGTGACGCAAGATTTGCTGCCAAAGCTTCCACACGGAGCCGTGATAGTGATGGATAATGCGCCTTTCCATAAACGGAATGACACGACACAAGCAATAGCAGACAGCCGATGTCAACTGGAATGGCTTCCCGCTTATAGTCCGGATTTAAACCCTATAAAACACAAATGGGGCGGAGCAAAAGCGATAAGGAGGCAAAAAAGATGTTCAGTTGATGAGTTGTTTACGGAGCATATTGAATAGGTCAGGTTATGTTAATTCTGCTATATCACAACGTCCGAAGGCGGTGACTGCACCACCAAACTTTCCGCATGAACAATATTGTGAAATTGCCCCCCGGACAATTCAAAACCCATTGGTAGTCCATCACTGTCTACGGCTAAATGGATTTTAGTTGAGCGTCCTCCTCGGCTTTTCCCAATCGCTTCATCTTTCTTTTATGTTGCGCCTGAACTGTGTTGATAAGCGCGGCCAATACTGCTATCAATGAACCACCATTCCGTATCAGAGTCTTTATATAATTACTTGAATAATAACTCCACAACCACCGACTTTAGTCGGTGGTTGTGGAGTTTAGCGGCCAATGAACGGGGTGAAGAATAGCTTGATATGGCGACTTTATTGGCTAATTATAAGGCACAACAAAAACCGGATCGGATAGAAGCGCTATTAATGGTGATGACCTGTTGTCTGATGGTCTATGCAGCGCTGGAGCATAAGATCCGCCGCGAACTGAAAAAAAGCGTCCCGTTTTTCCCTGATATGAGGAACAAACGGACACAATCGCCAGCCGCGCGTGAGGTCTTTCTGATTATAGAAGGGATAAACTCCTTTGAATTTCAATAACATAAAATGATAACTGGAATACAGTCTTACCACAATGAACTTTTAAGTTTATTAGGCTCACAATATCAAACGGTTTATTCTTGAATTTGGATGTGGAATGACGAGTTTATACGTAGTGCGCTGCAAGAGTAGGAAAACGTCAATAAGCACTGGAACAATATACAGTTGATTGGATTTTTAATTATTTGATTTTTATATAAAAATAATAAACATCGACAAATACCGAAACATGAAACTAATATATGTTAGGTGTATTCATTTCTGCTTTCATTTGGGTTAGTTTATGGCGATAGACAGTATACCTTTTAGTCTCAGTAAACGCATTTTCATATTGATTCCAAAATAAAAGTAGTGATAATTAACGTTGATTCAACCGTTTATTAAATAGGCTGACTAACTATGGAAATTCGGGTATTTCGGCAAAATGATTTTGAGGCCGTCACCACACTTTGGGAACGCTGTGATTTGATTAATCCCGGTGATGATCCAGAAGTAGATATTGAGCGTAAGTTAACCCATGATGCTGATTTATTTCTAGTTGCTGAAGTTGCGGGAGAGGTAGTTGGTACAGTTATGGGCGGCTATGATGGGCATCGTGGACATGCTTATTATCTGAGTGTTCACCCTGAATTCAGGGGCAGGGGAATTGCTAATGCTTTGATATCCCGCTTGGAAAAAAAATTATTGGCGAGAGGTTGTCCGAGTATTTTGATTTTGGTTTCAGAAGAAAATGATGCAACGATTTGTATGTGTGAAAAAATGGAATATGATTATTTGGGGCAAGAAAATACTATTTTTAGTAAGCGCCTGATTATTGATTAAATATAAAATGGCTGAACAGTATTATTTTATTCAGCCATTATTGAATTATACAGTACTAAATTAATTATCTTTATAATAAGATGACTCAAGAATATCTGATGTTTATTTTGTAAAATAAATAATTTTTTTGACGCAATGGGGATATTATCTCCGATACTAGAGACAATTCTAACTTGAATTTTTCCTTCGTTATTTCTATATAGTTGATAATGATCATGGATGGGAGATTCTGATTTCCCTTCTAATATAATAAAGCTACAAGGAGATTGAATATGAAATTTTCTCTCCTGAAATATCGTGGTTTTTTCCTGATGCTTTTCCTGATTTGTAATGTGATTCAACTTGTCATGAATATTAGAAGGCAAAACCGATTTTTGATCTGAGGCTCTCGCCATGACAGATACGCTTAAAGAGATAATAAATACCGCAATAATCACCTTTTCATTCATCATATTCTACCGTAACATCATTCTTTAGATGAAAGTGATGTTATCGGTCATTGTGTCAATCTATCATCAATGTTGTATTGTTCTTGTTTTTTTTGCATTTTTGTTGATGAAATTTTTCGTATTTACAAATGAATGTTTTTTTAAGAGTGTGTTTTGCATAACCCGTCAATAGATATAAAGGTAAAAACAGTAATGGGTAAATTTTTTGTATTTAATTTATTGTCCAAACAGCGAGTTGTAGCCGTTAGTAGTTTATTGGGAAGTTCGCTGTTACTAAGTGCCTGTGCTGGAATACCAGAATTTTCATGGTCTTCGTTATCACCTTGGGAGTGGTTTGGCAGTGCCTTACGTGTCTCTGAACAAGGTGTTGGGGAAGTGAATAAACAGACAGACATGGATCAATCTGCGATTGAACAAGGCTTGAAAGGCAAATACCGCCTGCGCAGTGGGATGGAAACTCAAAATGGCAAATTCGTCAGCATCATTCAGGGAATGGAGGGTGATCAGGTAAAAATCGAATTGTCTGGTTTGGCTAAGGGGAAAGTTAATCGTATTGATGTGTTGGATGATAGGGTGAAAACCGTATGGGGAACAAGAATAGGCACACCTTTCTCCGAGCTGTATGGCAAAGCGTTTGGTGTATGTCATCGTTCCAGTGATTTCATTATGCAGCCAACCGTGATTTGTATTGCACCGCAAAGCCAGCATATCAGCTATGTGTTTACCGGGCAGTGGGATGGCCCAGAAGGGTTAATGCCTTCTGATGATGCCCTGAAAAATTGGAAAATTTCGCGGATCATTTGGAAATCCTGACAAAGCCTTAAAGAGAGTTTGCGCTGAAGCAGAGCTCTCTTTTCATCTGTTTATATATTATCTTTTGAATTGATAATTCCTACATTTCCTATAGCTTATCGCGTTTCATCATTTCTCATAAAAACTCGGTATATAAAACAGGGGATAGTAAACTACCCTGTTATAAATATTCTGGATACAGTATGAAGAAATCGTTGTCGAATAGGCGTGACGGGTAAGGTGTTGGATGAAAATAGTGGCAATAAACAATAAATTATTGGGCGGGTTGGTTGCCTTAGCATTTTTGGGTCTTATCAACGCATACAGTGCCAACGCTTATGCCGTCGGATTATTGAATAGTTCTTACGATATTTCGCGAGAGTTATTTTCTACCTTGAACCCTCAATTTGAAAAACAATGGAATGCACAGCATCCGCAAGATAAATTAATTATTAAGCAATCCCATGCAGGTTCATCCAAACAGGCATTGAGTATTCTACAGGGGTTACGGGCTGATGTCGTGACGTACAATCAGGTTACGGATGTCCAGATCCTGCATGATCGCGGCAATCTTATTCCTGCCGACTGGCAGCAACGTTTGCCAAATAACAGTTCACCTTACTATTCCACTATGGCTTTTCTGGTTCGCAAAGGTAATCCCAAACAGATCCATACTTGGGATGATTTGGTACGTCATGATGTGAAGTTGGTTTTTCCAAACCCGAAAACGTCGGGTAATGGGCGTTATACCTATCTGGCGGCATGGGGCGCTTTCCAACAGCAAAATGAGCATGACCCGGTGAAAGTTCGCCAACTGATGCGGCGTCTTTTGCAAAACGTTGTGGTATTTGATACTGGGGGGCGGGGTGCAACGACTTCATTTATTGAGCGGAGTCTGGGTGATGTTTTGATTAGTTTTGAATCTGAAGTCAATAACATTCGTAAACAGTATGGTACTGACAATTATGAAGTTATTGTGCCTCCGGTAGATATTTTGGCTGAGTTCCCTGTGACTTGGATTGATAAAAATGTCCGCAGAAATGGAACTGAAGCAGTGGCTAAAGCCTATTTGAATTACCTTTATAGCCCCGCAGCGCAGCAGATTATTGCGAGCTTCAATTATCGAGTGAATGATAAAAATGTCATGAAAGCACAGAAACCTCGTTTTCCTGAAACCAGACTGTTTCGTCTGGAAGAACAATTCGGTAACTGGCCGCTGGTGATGAAAACACATTTCAACACGGGCGGTATGTTGGATCAGTTATTGGCGGAAGGACATAAATGATGTTAGTGGCATCCGGTAAACGCGTCCTGCCCGGATTTGGGCTGAGTTTGGGCAGTAGCTTGTTTTATACCTGTCTGATCTTGTTATTGCCATTAAGCGCTCTGGCTATACAGCTTTCGAGTATGACATGGACTCAATATTGGCAGGTGATTGTAAATCCGCAGGTTGTTGCCGCTTATCAGGTGACATTGCTGGCTGCTGCGGCCGCCAGTTTCTTCAACATGGTTTTCGGAATGTTGATGGCGTGGATACTGACGCGTTATCACTTTCCTGGTCGCAGTTTGCTTGACGGGTTGATGGACTTGCCCTTTGCTTTGCCGACTGCCGTGGCAGGCTTAACTTTGGCGACCCTGTTCTCTGCAACAGGATGGTATGGCGCTTGGCTGGGCAATTTTGACATCAAGGTAGTGAATACTTGGCTGGGAATTGCAGTTGCGATGGCATTTACAAGCCTGCCGTTTGTCGTCCGCACAGTGCAGCCCGTTCTTGAAGAACTTGGCCCTGAATATGAGGAAGCGGCGCAGACATTGGGCGCTAGCCGCTGGCAGACTTTCCGGCGAGTTATTCTGCCTGAAGTTTCACCCGCATTGATGGCCGGAACCGTACTCTCTTTCACTCGCAGCTTGGGGGAGTTTGGGGCAGTAATTTTTATTGCAGGCAATATTGCATGGCAAACAGAAGTGGTTTCCCTGATGATCTTTGTCCGTTTGCAAGAATTTGATTATCCGGCTGCTAGTGCGATTGCTTCTGTGATCCTTGCGGCATCGTTGTTACTGCTGTTTAGCGTCAATATATTGCAGAGTCGGTTTGGTAAACGGATCGGGGGGCATTGATGACTGAGTTATCTGCATACACAGTGGCACAGCGCTCTCCTATCAACTGGGGAAAATGGGTACTGATTGGTACGGGTATACTCGTTTCTACTCTGCTGCTGGTAATCCCGATAATGTGGATTTTTTTGACCGCTTTTTCGAAAGGTTTCGATCTCGTTAAACAGAATCTTCTTGATCCCGATATGCTGCATGCTATCTGGTTGACCGTGATGATTGCGCTTATCACAGTCCCTATCAATCTGATTTTTGGTGTGATGACTGCTTGGCTAGTTACTCGATTCCAATTTCCCGGTAGGCAGTTATTGCTGACATTGATCGATATTCCGTTTGCTGTTTCACCTGTTGTGGCAGGGCTGCTTTATCTGCTGTTTTACGGTGTCAATGGTTGGATGGGAGGCTGGCTGGGTTCTTATGATATGCAATTAATGTTTTCATGGCCGGGTATGGTACTGGTGACGGTATTTGTGACATGCCCATTTGTTGTCCGTGAGTTGGTGCCGGTGATGTTAAGTCAGGGTAGTCAGGAAGATGAGGCAGCAATATTGCTGGGCGCTTCTGGCTGGAAGATGTTCTGGCGTGTGACATTACCGAATATTCGCTGGGCATTGCTATATGGCATCGTTTTGACCAATGCTCGGGCGATTGGGGAATTTGGCGCAGTTTCTGTGGTATCAGGGGCGATTCGGGGTGAAACCTATACGCTGCCTTTGCAGGTTGAGCTGCTGTACCAAGATTACAACACTGTGGGTGCATTTACGGCTGCGGCTTTATTGGCAGTGATGGCGATTATCACTCTGATGGTCAAAAGTGCTGTGCAGTGGCGATTAAGCCACCAGTAACGGGAGATCAGGAGCAAGATATGAGTATTGAAATCAGTAAAATCAGCAAGTCTTTTGGCCGGGTCCAGATACTGAGTGAGATTTCATTAGGTATTGAATCTGGTGAAATGGTTGCGCTACTTGGCCCGTCCGGTTCTGGTAAAACGACTCTCCTGAGGATCATTGCAGGGCTTGAGCAGCAAAGTGCAGGGCAATTGAAGTTTAATGGTCAGGATGTCAGTCGAGTGCATGCGAAAGATCGGCGAGTTGGCTTTGTATTCCAGCATTACGCCCTATTTCGCCATATGAACGTCTTTGATAACGTCGCTTTTGGTTTGACTGTGCTTCCGCGTCGTCAACGCCTCAGTGGTGAGGCGCTCCGCAGTAAGGTGATGGTATTGCTTGATATGGTTCAGTTATCCCACCTTGCTGATCGTTACCCGTCACAACTTTCTGGTGGGCAGAAACAGCGTGTGGCATTAGCAAGGGCATTGGCAGTGGAACCGCAAATCCTGTTGCTGGATGAGCCGTTTGGTGCTTTGGATGCACAGGTACGTATGGAATTGCGCCGCTGGTTACGGCAACTTCATGAAGAACTGAAATTTACCAGTGTATTCGTTACCCATGATCAGGAAGAAGCGATGGAAGTAGCGGATAGAGTGGTGGTGATGAATCAAGGGTGTATTGAGCAAGTTGGTACGCCGCAACAGGTGTGGAGAGAGCCAGAAAGCCGTTTTGTGCTCGAATTTATGGGAGAGGTCAATCAATTACACGGTGAAATAAAAGGTTCCCAATTATGGGTTGGGGGGAAAATTTTCCCATTGAATGTGACACCATTACATCAGGGAAATGTTGACGTGTTTCTCCGCCCATGGGAAATGACTCTTAGTACCCAACAAACTGCATCTTGTCCTTTACCTGTTCAAATTGTGGAAATCAGCCCACGCGGCCATTTTTCTTTGTTGTCTGTCTTGCCAGTAGGGTGGGGAAAAGACCTCTTATCGGTTATCTGGCAGGGTGATTCACCTGTTCCTGTTAGGGGAAACCAGTATTTTATGGGAGGCACTGGAGCTAGACTGTATGCAGGTGACCTGCCATTAAAAGTGCTCAGACTCGCTGAATCAGCTTGATTTAGCTATATTTTATTACCGTCAACCCGTCTCTCGTCATTTGGGGGAGCGGGTATTTTTTGTTTAAGATCTTGCTACAGTTTTCTGAATATGATTATTTTGTTGTCCACTCTCATATGAATTAGGTAATGCTGTGGCAAGCTTGGAAGATTTTATAGGCAATACTCCGCTGGTTAAATTACAACGACTCACCGAAAGTGTTGATGCGGAAATTTGGGTAAAACTGGAAGGTAACAATCCTGCTGGTTCCGTGAAAGACAGGGCTGCATTTTCAATGATCCAGCAGGCTGAATTACGAGGAGAAATTGCGCCGGGAGATGTGCTCATAGAAGCAACGAGTGGCAATACTGGCATTGCACTGGCTATGATTGCGGCAGTTAAAAATTATAAATTGAAATTATTAATGCCTGAAAATATGAGTCTTGAACGGCAGGCGTCAATGCGGGCTTACGGTGCAGAATTGATTCTGGTCAGTAAAGAATCAGGCATGGAAGGTGCTCGGGACTTAGCGCAGAAAATGGAACAAGAGGGAGAAGGGAAGGTTCTTGACCAATTTAATAATATGGATAATGCACTGGCGCACTTCAATACAACTGGTCCGGAAATCTGGCAGCAAACGCAGGGGCGCATAACGCATTTTGTTTCCAGTATGGGAACGACGGGGACAATTACAGGAGTGAGCCGCTACCTGAAATCTCAATCAGATAAAGTGCACACTACGGGATTGCAGCCTGCAGAAAATAGCCAGATCCCCGGTATTCGCCGTTGGTCTCCCGCTTATATGCCTGGTATTTACAAAAAAGAGTTAGTGGATCAGCTCTTGGATATCACACAAATGGAAGCTGAAACGACAATGCGGCTATTGGCGCAGAAAGAAGGCATTTTTTGTGGTGTCAGTTCTGGCGGTGCTGTTTCAGGGGCACTGCGCATTGCGGCTAAAAATCCAGGGGCAGTCATTGTAGCGATTGTCTGTGATCGTGGTGACAGGTATTTGTCTACTGGGGTATTTAATTAAACGCCTATCCCCTTTGGGTATATGTTATTTGGCATTAAACGTCGCTTTTTGACTGAGCAGCAAACCACAAAAAAATCGCCCCTGTATTATCAGGCTTAATCCGGTAAAATGCCTGATAATACAGGGGCGATTAATCAACCATCTGAAAAATAAGAAGGATCTGTAAACAGGAAAAGAGCGGAAAACGTGTTCCCGATGATTTTTCTGTTATCTTTTGATACGCATGATGACAGATTCACCTACAACTACAGATCCACTCACTTTAGACAATTCTTTAATTTCGTCCATGTTAGAAATAACAACAGGAGTTAATGTTGATTTAGCCCTTTCTTCCAGAAATGCCAGATCAAACTCTAAAACCAGATCGCCTTTCTGTACTCGTTGACCTTCTTCGGCAATGCGTTTAAAGCCCGCACCTTTCAGCTCAACGGTATCAATACCAAAATGAACGAACAGTTCAACTCCGCTATCCGATTCGATAGAAAAAGCATGGTTAGTTTCGAAGATTTTACCAATGGTGCCATCAACAGGAGCGACAATTTTGTTGCCGGCAGGTTTAATCGCGATACCATCCCCAACGATTTTTTCGGCAAAAACAACATCTGGAACATCTTCGATATTGACTATTTCACCTGACAATGGGGCGATAATTTCAATACTGCCGCTGTTTTTTTTATCGTCTGAAACCAGAGATTTCAGTTTATCAAGCAGACCCATGAATCTTCTCCTAATTGTTTTAATGGGACCGTGTTTTGGCTGATGTAGCTAGCAGAGTGTTTTTTCTCTGGTAAAGGTGTCAACCAAATCCATCAATTCCTTTGCAGTCGGCTGAGATAAGGCTTGCTCTGCCAGCGCTTTCGCATCATCGTAATTGGCATTACGAATGATTTTCTTGATGCGTGGAATTGATATCGCACTCATGCTGAACTCATCCAATCCCATGCCTAAGAGTAACAGCGCGGCACGTTCATCACCAGCTAGCTCTCCACACATTCCCGTCCATTTACCTTCTGCGTGTGAGGCATCAATAACCTGCTTGATGAGGCTCAACACTGCGGGTGACATTGGGTTATAAAGATGAGAAATCAGCTCATTACCACGGTCTACCGCAAGAGTATACTGAGTTAGATCGTTTGTCCCAATACTAAAAAAGTCAACTTCTTTTGCAAGATGATGAGCAATGGTTGCAGCAGCGGGTGTTTCCACCATGATGCCGACTTCAATAGATTCATCAAATGCTTTGTCTTCATCACGTAACTGGTTTTTGAGCAACGCCAGTTCTGCTTTCAGCTCCCTAATTTCCTCAACTGAAATAATCATTGGGAACATAATGCGGAGTTTACCAAATGCAGAGGCTCGCAGGATAGCACGCAATTGAGAATGTAAGATTTCTTTACGATCAAGGCAAATCCGAATTGCACGCCAGCCAAGGAATGGGTTCTCTTCTTTTGGCAGGTTCATGTAAGGCAAATCTTTATCACCGCCGATATCCATGGTACGGATAATGATGGCTTGGTTGCCAACGGCTTCTGCAACCGCTTTATATGCCTCAAACTGCTCGTCTTCAGTAGGCAGCGTATCGCGATCCATAAACAGGAATTCGGTGCGGTATAGTCCTACACCTTCGGCACCATTGCGCTCTGCACCCATGACATCACGAACTGTACCGATATTGGCACAAACTTCAACTTGATGGCCATCCAGTGTAATAGCAGGTAAATCTTTCAGTTTTGCCAGTTCTGTTTTTTCTGACAGATACTCGTGTTTTGCCTTTTTCAGTTGATCGATTTCAGCATTAGACGGGTTCACATAAATCTGGTTATTAACTGCATCCAGAATCAGGTAACTGCCATTTTTGATTTGAGTTGTTGCATTGGTAGTACCGACTATTGCGGGTAATTCGAGAGAGCGGGCCATAATCGAGGTATGGGATGTTCGGCCACCCAAATCAGTGATGAAACCTAGCACTTTGTCCAGATTGAGTTGTGCGGTTTCCGATGGAGTTAAATCATTGGCAATGAGGATAGCTTCTTCTTCAATAGTGCCTAAATCGATAATCGGCATACCCAGAATATTTTTCAGCAGGCGTTTACCAATATCGCGAACATCGGCCGCACGTTCTTTCAAATATTCATCGTCTAGTTCTTCCAGTGCCTTAGCCTGATCTTCAATAACGGAATAAACAGCGGCATCTGCTGTTGCCAGATTTTTCTTAATCAGGGTAACAATTTCCTGTTCCAGCTCTTCGTCTTCCAGCAACATAATATGGCCTTCGAAGATCTCAGCCTTTTCTGCACCTAAATTTTTTTCGGCTGTTTTTCTAATTATTTCTAACTGTACGGAAGACTTGTCTCGACCTTGTTTAAAACGGGAAATTTCTTGTTCGGTTTGTTCTGTAGTAATTTTTTTCTGATTGATAATGATGGGGTCTTCTTTCAGCAATAATGCCTTGCCGAAAGCAATGCCTGGTGATACTAAGATGCCTGAAATCATACTATATGACCTTACTGCGGGTGATTACCTTCCATTAAGCCTTCAGGGGGGAGGCTATAAATATCCCCAAATTTTATTTATCTGGGGATGGAACTCGGTGAAATGAAACAAATTGGCTTTATTAAGCGGGCGATTATTCCAATTCACCCATCAGCTTAACTAAATGTTCAACAGCATGCTGTTCATCTTCGCCTTCAGCGGAAATTGTTACAGCAGTACCTTGAGTCAGTCCCAGCGTTTGCAGCTTAAACAGGCTTTTCGCACTGGCAGATTTGCCACCAGAAGTAAGAGTGATGTCAGAAGAGAAACCTTTTGCTTCTTTGACGAACTGCGCAGCAGGGCGAGTATGGAGGCCATTTGGTGCAGTAATCGTGACTTCTTGCTGGAACATAGTATTTCCTCAATAACTTAAATATTCGTTGATAAGCCCTAGAAAATTCTAAAACTAGTGTAGCTGAACCCGTTCTGGCTTGTACAACCGTTAAATTGATAATGAAATAAGGTGTATTTAGGCATTATCAAAAAATTAACATACTCGATGCATTCAATTGTTGATTTTATGTTAATAAACACTATCCGAGTATTTGTTGAATTGGATGGTGCTTTTCATTCTGGCTCAGCGATTAATTTCGTGCATCAAAATAATTACTGGTTAAATACTAAAGCTACTTGAATAAATCATCTAGGAAAGTTTTAAACTTTGATCTGATGCACAAAAAAGCACCCTTAAGGTGCTTTTTTGTCAATGAAATTGCAAAAACTCAGAGTGATTTTTAATCATTGGCTAAGTCGGCAAACAGGGCGGTACTGAGATAACGTTCAGCCGAAGAAGGCAAAATAACCACGATATTTTTATCTTTATATTCGTCTTCCTGAGATAACCTGACGGCGGCAGCGACAGCGGCTCCTGAGGAAATTCCAGCAAGAATTCCTTCTTTTTCAGTGACTTCTCTCGCTATTTTAATGGCTTCTTCATTACTGACTTTAAACACACGGTCAACTAATGTTAAATCTAGGTTATCAGGGATGAAACCAGCTCCAATTCCCTGAATCTTGTGTGGGCCAGGCTTAAGTTCTTCACCAGCAAGTTTCTGGCTGATTACAGGAGAATCTTCTGGTTCTACAGCAACGATAGTGACTTGTGCGGCTTGTGTATTTTTCAGGTAACGAGCAACCCCTGTGATTGTGCCTCCAGTCCCTACACCTGCAACGAAAGCACCGATATTGCCATCGGTAGCTTCCCAGATTTCTGGGCCTGTGGTTTTTTCATGAATTTCAGGGTTCGCCGGATTACTGAATTGTTGCAGGAGAATATAATGGTCTGGATCGCTATCACGGATTTCGTCAGCTTTATCAATGGCACCTTTCATGCCTTTCGCGCCTTCGGTCAGCACCAGACTGGCTCCCAGCGCTTTCAGCAGCTTGCGGCGCTCAAGACTCATGGTTTCAGGCATAGTAAGGGTCAGCTTATAGCCACGGGCAGCCGCAACGTAAGCAAGAGCAATACCGGTGTTGCCACTGGTTGGTTCAATAAGTTCTTTATCTTTGGTCAGGATGCCACGTTTTTCAGCGTCCCAAATCATGTTGGCACCAATTCGGCACTTTACGCTGAAACTTGGATTGCGGGATTCTATCTTTGCTAGAATGCGGCCATTACCAAAATGTTTTAAACGTACGAGTGGAGTGTGACCAATAGTCAACGAATTGTCTTCATAAATTTTGCTCATTATTCGATTGCCCCTTAAATACCTTTAAACATCAGATAACCATACGCTAACATCTTATTTATGGAAATAGAGTTTAAGTCTATTCTTATTATATAAAAGAATATTCGTTGATTTTTTATATTATTTACGTTGTTTATTATAAGAATAACTATTCCTCCATTTATGATTTTATATAGTTATTTCTGCGCCGTGATGGTTACAGTTAATTAAAGGTAATGGCTAATACAAAACCCTGGTGTATTCTTGATACATCAGGGCATGGTGTTATTTAAAAAGGAAAAAGTGGTTTAATGGGATGGGTTATGGTGTAAGGCGTGTTGAGCGCGATAGCGATCAACCCACATGGCTGTAGCTCCACAGACTGCAACGGGCATAATGAACAGGTTTACTACCGGGATCATGGTCAATACACTAACGGCTGCACCAAATTGAAGATTGTCAATTTTGTTTTGTCGCAGGGTACTGCGCATAGTAGAAAAACTGATTTTGTGATTATCAAACGGATAATCGCAGTATTGGATAGTCAACATCCAGGCACTGAAAATAAGCCAGAGGACAGGAGCGACAGTTTGACCAATACCCGGAATGAAATATAGCAACAGCAGTACGAGCGCACGCGGAATATAGTAGAGGATTTTTACTATCTCACGTTTCAAAATACGGGGTGTATCTTTTATCAAATCGACCATGCCAGTGTCCGGCGCTGGAATGCCAGTTAATTCCGCTTCCAATTTTTCGGCCAGTAATCCATTGAATGGTGAGGCAATAAAATTAGCCAGTATGCTGAAAAAATAGGTAAAGATCAGCAAAATTGAGACGACAGCCAATGGCCACAGCAAATAACTTAGCCATTGCATCCAATCTGGTATTTTATCGAGCGCCCATAGTATCCAACCATCCAGTTTATGGTACAACCACCAGAATGAACCACCCAGCAATAAAATATTGGCCAGTAAGGGTAATAAAACGAATCTCTTGATGCCAGAGCGGGTTATCAGATGCCAACCTTGTACAATATAATGAAACCCGCTCAAATGTTTTGGCAGTTTTGTCGAATTCGTCATATTTTCTTATTCTCTCCTAGATGATTGAGACGGTATGATATAGGCAGGATTTTCTACTGACCAGTAGTTTTGTGCGTAAAAAATATCCGAAAAAACAGGGTATATCTCCTTTATGGTAAGAAAAGTATGTAGAGACTTGCACTTGTGCTATTTGACAAATACTCTTATCTAAAGAATATTCTGCCGTGGTGGCAATTAATTTAAACAACAGAGATAGCAATGATGCAGGATTTGCGTCTGATATTAATCGTTGTTGGTGCGATAGCCATAATAGCTTTGCTATTACATGGGTTGTGGACCAGCCGCAAAGAGCGTTCGTCACTCTTTCGTGATCGCCCAGTTAAACGTCATAAACAGGAGCGTCAGGAAGAGCTCGACGATAATGATGGCGATAAACTGTTTGATAATTCGTCAAAGTCGCATGTTCAAGAGTCAGTCAAGCCTCGTAATGAACATCGTGAAGAGCCTGTTATTAAACGCTCTGTACCTGAGTTATCAGCGGAAGCGCCTGATGAGGCTTTTGATCCTTTGCTTTCAAATCAGCAATCTGAAGCATCAGCGGCAAAAGTAAAAACCGCTGAGGAATATCAGGAAGAGCCACAGCTTGGCTTATTTGAGTCTACTGAGCAGAGTGCTGAGGCAGCAGAATCGGTTGTCAATACAGCAGTTGTGGAAGAACAACTGAACGTATTGGAAAATGAAGCTGTGGGTGAAGTTGAGCAAGTCAAAAAAGAAACAGTGCTGGTATTACATGTCTCTGCCCATCATGGTCAGGAGCTTGATGGCGAAGCACTGCTTCAAAGTATTTTGCAATCTGGCTTCCGGTTTGGTGATATGAATATCTTTCATCGTCATTTGAACCCGGCGGGCAGTGGAGCGGTGTTGTTCAGTCTGGCTAATATGGTAAAACCAGGCTCGTTTAATCCAGAACTCATGGACGATTTCAGCACCCCTGGAGTTTCCATGTTTATGCTTGTGCCATCATATGGTGATGCTAATCAGAACTTTAAACTGATGTTGCAGGCAGCACAGCGGATTGCTTCTGATGTGGGTGGCGTTGTGTTGGATGGTGAGCGAAAAATGCTCACGCCACAAATGATCGAACACTATAAGGCGCGTATTCGCAATACGCTCAATGCCTGCGAATAAATCTTCTTTTTTAGTACCAAGCCCCCGCTAGCCGGGGGTTTTTCATGTCTGGTGAGAAGTTATGGAAAGTATTATCGAAAAAATCAACAAACTAAGAGCAACATTGCGTCATCACGAGTATTTGTATCATGTTATGGATGCGCCAGAGATCCCTGATGCAGAATATGATCGCTTACTGCGAGAATTAAAAGTACTGGAAGAGCAGCATCCAGAGTTGATTACGGCTGATTCTCCAACCCAGCGTGTTGGTGCGGCACCATTAACGGCATTTGGTCAGGTTCGTCATGAGATCCCGATGCTGTCTTTGGACAATGTTTTTGATGAAGAAAGTTATCTGGCATTTGACAAGCGTGTTCGTGATCGTCTGAAAGATAGTCGGGATTTGGTGTTTTGCTGTGAATTGAAACTCGATGGACTGGCGGTTAGCTTGCTGTACGAAGATGGTGAGTTGGTACAGGCTGCGACTCGTGGTGATGGTACGACAGGGGAAAATATCACTGTTAATGTTCGTACTATTCATGCTATCCCCCTGCGCCTGAAGGGGAATAATATTCCAGCCCGTGTTGAAATTCGTGGTGAAGTTTTTATGAAGCAGGGTGGGTTTGAAAAACTCAATGACGAAGCGCGTCGTAAGGGTAACAAAGTTTTCGCTAATCCACGTAATGCGGCAGCAGGATCACTGCGCCAGCTTGATCCGCGTATTACGGCCAAACGGCCATTGACCTTTTATTGCTATGGCGTCGGTGTTCTGGAAGGTGGAGAATTACCGGCGAGCCATTACGAACGTCTGATGCAGTTCAAACAATGGGGTTTGCCAGTCAGTGACAACGTGAAATTATGCCAGGGAACTCAGCAAGTCATCGACTTCTACCATAACATTGAACAGCAGCGCCCGATATTGGGTTTTGATATTGATGGCATTGTTATCAAAGTTGACTCCCTTGAATTACAGGAAACGTTGGGTTTTGTTGCCAAAGCGCCCCGTTGGGCAACGGCTTTCAAGTTTGCTGCTCAGGAACAGATGACCATCGTGCGTGACGTTGAATTTCAAGTGGGACGTACTGGCGCTATCACACCCGTTGCACGTTTGAAGCCGGTGCAAGTTGCAGGGGTAATAGTCAGTAATGCCACACTACACAATGCGGATGAAATTGAACGTTTGGGGCTGCGTATTGGGGATACCGTGGTTATTCGTCGTGCGGGTGACGTGATCCCAAAAGTTGTTGGTGTTGTACAGGATAAAAGGCCAGCCGAAAGTCAGGAAGTGATTTTTCCTGAATACTGCCCAGTTTGTCGCTCGGATATTGAGCGAGTCGAAGGGGAATCCGTGGCGCGCTGTACTGGTGGATTGTTTTGCGGTGCGCAGCGTAAAGAAGCGCTCAAACATTTCGTTTCCCGTCGAGCCATGGATGTCGATGGTATGGGAGAAAAGATCATTGAGCAGCTTGTCGATAAAGAATATGTTAAAACACCTGCCGATCTTTTCCGTCTGAGCGCTGGAAAATTAACGGGTCTTGAGCGAATGGGACCTAAATCTGCTCAGAATACGATTGATGCCTTGGAAAAATCCAAGAAAACCACATTCGCTCGTTTTATCTACTCTCTGGGAATTCGTGAAGTCGGGGAGGCGACTGCAGCTAATTTGGTTGCACATTTTGTCACATTAGAAAAACTGCGGGCAGCAGATACTGAAGCGTTAATCGCGGTGCAGGATGTGGGAGGTGTAGTTGCTAGCCATGTCGTGAATTTCTTTAATGAACCGCATAATCAGACTGTGATTGATGACCTCATTGACAATATCGGAATTTACTGGGAATCAGTTGAAACGTTGCAGTCAGACACAGTTGGTAACTCATTTGCTGGCAAGACTGTGGTTTTGACAGGCTCGCTAAACCGTTTATCCCGGGATGAGGCCAAAGATAAGCTGACAGCGCTGGGCGCGAAAGTGACAGGCAGTGTTTCCAAGAAAACGGATTTAGTCATTGCTGGCGAAGCTGCGGGTTCTAAATTAGCCAAAGCCACGGAATTAGGAATAGAAGTCATTGATGAAGAAGAAATGCTTCGTCTGTTAGGTGAATAAATATACCCAATAGATTTCAAGTTGCAGCCAATAAAGCGGGTGACTTGAAAGATGAAGGGGATAAAAATGATTTATTAAATAAAAATAAGGGGGGCTACTGAGAATAGATCTTGATAGCACCCTATACTTGATGTTTCTTTTTGCATACCCAGCCAACACGTTCCTGACTAAAGTGTGAACGAGTTTGCTAAATGGGAATTTGTTTCCGCATAATAGTGAATTATTGTTATCACAATAATTCACTATTATGCGTTACATAAAATGTAATTATAAATTTGTGCTTCGCCATGTCTGGGATTCTCTTTATGTCTCATATAAGTACTATCAATTATCATTCGTGCGATTGGTACTGTGTTGTCCAAAGTGAATGGCATGGGTAAACTGGAGTCTTTCAATGCGGTTGGCTCGTTGATTCTGGGGCAGTCAGAAAACTTCGTTGCTTATAAAAATGTGCTGGATAGAATGTCTGAGTGTCGTATGTACACGATGGCGGCGGCAATGTCTACGGTCTCTATGTTTATCGTAGTCGCTGCACTGGTACTTAACATGTTCAGTAGCTTTATCGTTCTGTCACTGATCAACCCTTACTCTGTCGAGAGCTAAGGGGATATCCAAATGAACAATCTGCACGAATGGCAAAGTTTGATTCGCATTCAAATTAAAAAGGCTGACATGATGAATAAAGAAAATCTACTGGAGATTGCCAACACGGCCATGCCGTTCGGCAAATATAAGGGGCGGATGCTGATAGACCTCCCAGAAGAATATTTACTCTGGTTTGCCCGTAAGGGAGAGTTTCCACAAGGCAAACTTGGGGCATTAATGGAGATAACTCTTGCTATCAAAATTGAAGGGTTGGATTCGTTGGTCAAGCCATTAAAAAATCGTGACTAAAACACTCTTTGTTTCCGGCATTTGTCCTTCTCAAACATACAGTACAATAACATACAGAGCTAAACACACCAGAGATAGGCATATAAGAAAAATCCCTGAAAACTTGCGTCTTCAGGGATTCAGAATTTTGGTGGAGCTAAGCGGGATCGAACCGCTGACCTCTTGCATGCCATGCAAGCGCTCTCCCAGCTGAGCTATAGCCCCACAAATGTGGTTCAAGTTTTGAATTCCAAGTATCGATTATCGTTTTTCATTACGAAAAAGGATAAGTATTTGGTGGAGCTAAGCGGGATCGAACCGCTGACCTCTTGCATGCCATGCAAGCGCTCTCCCAGCTGAGCTATAGCCCCAAATCAAAATCCTGTGGAACGGGGCGCATAATATGAAACCCAGAGAATTCTGTCAATGGATTCATTAATATTCTCTGTGTAAGCGCTGAAAAAGTCATCAATATTCGCCTGCGATAGTAACAATAAAGGCACTGCAATAAGTTGAGTGCCTTTACTATTTTGTGTCATTTAGATAAATGACGATTTACGGTGCGATTTATTGCACTTCACGCTGGGTAATATAGGCCAGTGCTTTATCAATGCGAGACAATGAACGTGCTTGATTGATGGCATGAATAGTGACATCAACACTTGGAGATTGGCCGGCACCGGTGACTGCAACACGCAGTGGCATACCGACTTTACCCATACCAACTTCCAGTTCATCAGCAGTCGCCTGAATGGCATGATGGATATTTTCTGGTGTCCATTCAGTGACAGCAGCCAGTTTCGCTCGAGCAACTTCCAGTGGTTGACGGGCAACAGGGCGCAGATGTTTCTTCGCGGCATCAGCATCAAATTCTGCAAATTCTTCGTAGAAGTAGCGGCAGGAACCTGCCATTTCTTTTAGTGTCTTGCAGCGTTCACCCAGTAGTTTGATCAGAGCAACCAGTTCTGGGCCAGTACGGGTATCGATACCCTGCTGCTCAATGTGCCATGCCAAATGCACCGCGACTTGTTCAGCTGGCAGGGTATTGATGTAGTGATGGTTCAACCATTGCAGCTTTTCAGTATTGAATGCACTGGCTGATTTGCTGATGGCATCAAGGCTGAACAGATTGACCATTTCTTCAACGCTGAAAATTTCCTGATCGCCATGTGACCAACCCAGACGAACCAGATAGTTCAACAGCGCTTCCGGCAGATAGCCATCATCACGGTATTGCATCACACTGACTGCGCCATGACGCTTGGACAGTTTTTTACCATCATCACCCAGGATCATGGAAACGTGGGCATATTCTGGAACAGGAGCACCGAGGGCTTTCAGAATATTAATCTGGCGTGGCGTGTTATTGATGTGGTCTTCACCACGTACAACGTGCGTAATCTCCATATCCCAGTCATCAATTACAACACAGAAATTATAAGTTGGCGCTCCGTCGGTACGGCGAATGATCAAATCGTCCAGCTCCTGGTTGCTGAACTCGATTGGGCCACGGATGCTGTCATTAAAAATGACGGAACCTTCCTGAGGATTGCGGAAACGCACAACGTGTGGCTCATCATGGCTGTGCTGGCATTCGCTATCACGGCAGCAGCCATCATAACGTGGCTTTTCGCCATTCGCCATCTGGGTTTCGCGCAGTTGTTCCAAATGCTCTTTGGAACAGTAGCAGCGGTAAGCAGTACCTTGCTCCAGCATTTCATCAATAACGTGGTTATAACGGTCAAAACGTTTGGTCTGATAATAAGGGCCTTCATCCCAATTCAGATTTAACCAGTTCATTCCGTCCATAATTGCATCGATGGCTTCTTGAGTGGAACGCTCCAGATCGGTGTCTTCAATGCGCAGTACAAATTCACCTTTGTTGTGGCGACTGTATAACCAGGAATAAAGAGCAGTACGCGCACCACCAACGTGGAGATAGCCAGTAGGACTTGGTGCAAAACGGGTTTTCATTTTACTCATCGGGAATTGCCTTAATTACGTTTCATTTTTTAGAGAACGTTTTGGATGGTCAAAGTAACAATAGTGGGAGGTATTTTATCACTGCACTTCAATTCCTCAATGGCGTTAACAGTAGTTATTGAGAAAAGCCAATATCTATTGCCTTAAATGATACCCTAACGTGATTATAATTGTTTCATTCTGTTTAATTTTACGACGAACGAAGATTTTAATAATAAAAACCGTTGACTCACCTCGAACTATCCCTATAATGCGACTCCATCACGACGGGGCGATTAGCTCAGTTGGTAGAGCATCTCCCTTACAAGGAGGGGGTCATCAGTTCGAATCTGGTATCGCCCACCATCTCTCTCGTAGTGATAAAAAATGATTTTATGATTGGGCGATTAGCTCAGTTGGTAGAGCATCTCCCTTACAAGGAGGGGGTCATCAGTTCGAATCTGGTATCGCCCACCAATCATAAATCAGTGGTATTGATGTCGTTATAGTCATTGAAGTGGGCGATTAGCTCAGTTGGTAGAGCATCTCCCTTACAAGGAGGGGGTCATCAGTTCGAATCTGGTATCGCCCACCACTTCATCAGATTGTTTCGCAGTATCACATTGATATTTAAAATGGGTCGTTAGCTCAGTCGGTAGAGCAGTTGACTTTTAATCAATTGGTCGCAGGTTCGAATCCTGCACGACCCACCATTTTAAATATCAAATCAAAATTATCTAATTGGGTCGTTAGCTCAGTCGGTAGAGCAGTTGACTTTTAATCAATTGGTCGCAGGTTCGAATCCTGCACGACCCACCATTTAGATATAAAATCAGAATTACCTAATCGGGTCGTTAGCTCAGTCGGTAGAGCAGTTGACTTTTAATCAATTGGTCGCAGGTTCGAATCCTGCACGACCCACCATGAAGTGGGCGATTAGCTCAGTTGGTAGAGCATCTCCCTTACAAGGAGGGGGTCATCAGTTCGAATCTGGTATCGCCCACCACTTCATCTAAATGTCTTAACTCTTCTCATCGTAATATTTCCTCATAGTAATATTTATCCATAACAATATTAATGAATCAGTTGTCATTATAATTCATGACAGGTAACGGAAATATGGTGGATTAGGCCTACAATTTTGGCAGTGGCGGAAGTCCATAAGCGGCTCTGGCACGATCACAGGCTTCATTGTAATCGTCGGTTTCCCAAGCTTGAGTAAATTCCCTACAAGGAGAAGGTCTTTTATCATAAATGGTACAAGAGACTGATTGACCAATTTCACCACGTAAATTTATACAGCGGGGATTAGGTTCATTTGTACCTTTCATACAACTCATGAAAGCGTTTAATTTTTCGGTCATAAAGATAGGAACAGTACCTCCGCCATCTTCGGCTTCTGCCCAGTAAAATGAAACACGAAAATATGCACAGCAAGCACCACAGCTTATACAGGGATTATCTTGTAAATTAGATTGAGAAGTTAACGTTTGACTCATACCAGACGCCATTATCTGATGTTTAAGACATACACTCAGGTATAAAATACCTAACCCTCAAAAGTCTGTCTTTTGTGAAAAGATGACTTCTTTGAAAACAGATTATGTTTCTAAGCTGTGTGAATTTTCAAGAGAAAATTTATTTTGTTTTTATCTAATTGAAATTATTTTAATACTGTATTGTTTTCTTAATTAGTTATTAATAGAGTAAAATTGTTATTTTAATTTCATATTTAAATTGTAACATAAGGAACTATATTCTCAGTATTTTAGATTTTTGTTTAATGTTGCAGGATAGAATGCCATATTTCCTGCAACGTATTGATTATACTTTCTGATCCAATAGAGCATTTAGCTCCATATAATTCAGTTTTGCCTTATCATTTGGCTGTAACATACCATTTCGTACAAAATTCTCCATACTTGCCAAAGTGATTCCGTATGCTTGTTCAGCAAAGAAAGAACCGCCAGAAATCCTTTTCACTCCAGCCGCAAAAAATTCTTCTGCGCTGGGGGCCCCAGAGTGTGCCATTACATTTAACGGTCCGTTAATATGAGTACTGATCGTTTGGCAGATAGCTAAATCGGTTAGACCGGGGATAAAGATACAATCTGCGCCAGCGGCAAGGTAAGCATTAGCACGGGAAATCAAGTGAGCTGGTTCGGTATTTTCACCACGAAGCCATGAATCAATACGAGCATTGATAAATAAATTGTAATTCAATTTATTCGCGGAAGTACGTACAGCAGCTATGCGTTCGGCACCATCCTCTATAGACATTGACTTACCATTTTGAGCATCTTCGATATTAATACCGACACATTCGACAGAATATAAGTCTTGTACAAGATGATCCATATTTTCATCAATACTCAGCAGACCATCTTCAATGTCAGCAGAAACTGGAAGGTTGGTGCAGTCTGTAATTAAACCTAGCGCTTTTATCACCAGTTTCCGATCGGCTAATTGATTATCAGGGTACCCCAAGCTCCAAGATATCCCAGAACTTGTTGTGGCTATCGCTTTGGCACCACTTTGTTCAGCTAAACGACTACTCATGACGTCCCAAGAATTGGCTAATATTAGGCGACCTTCCTCATGGAGTTGACGGAAAATTTGAATTTTTTCATTTAGGCTTACTGTTTGCATATTGGTTTCTCGAGGTGATTTATTTTTTGTCGAATATTTTTCGACTGCTATCGATGTAATTAATATGTTGATATTCATACTTTATGATGAATATCTAGCTTATCATTACACTGGTTTTTTATACAGTCAATATGTAGATCAATAAAAAATAATTTTAAATTAAATTTCTAAAATGTAATTAATTACCAGGATTATTTTTTTGTAAAAATATCCTTATTATCAATATTCTTATTCTTTTTTATGAAGGAGATATCTACCCGTCGTCATTGAAGATGCTTGATTTTTCATTTGTATCAGATCATGATTGCGCCCATGAAAATTAATCTAACAGGTGCCCAAAAAGACGCCCTCGAATTGATGCATGATACGACTCGCGATGGACGAGTACGTGACCGCATCAAGGCCGTGCTTTTGGCCTCAGAAGGCTGGACTGCCCAGATGATTGCTCAGGCTTTGCGGATCCATGAAAGTACGGTGAGCCGCCATCTGAAAGATTACTTCTCTGAGGAAAAACTCGCCCCTGAAAATGGGGGCTCTGAAAGCCGTTTGTCTGCCGAACAAACAACAGAATTAGTTGAGTATCTGATGGCAAATTTGATGCACACTACCGCACAAATTGTGGCCTATGTTCGGGCACGATGGCAGGTGACTTTCACTGTCGCAGGAATGACGAAATGGCTTCACCGTCAAGGTTTCAGCTACAAGAAGCCAATGGGTGCTCCGCATAAATTTGATGCGGATAAACAGCAACAGTTTATTGAAACCTACAACGCGCTGAAAGAAGAATGTGGCCAGAATGCGCCTATTTTATTTATTGATGCGGTTCACCCGACCCTGTCCACAAAATTAAGTTATGGCTGGATGAAGAGCGGGCGGAAGCACGTCAAAGTGGTTGAAACCACAGGCAGTCGTACTCGACTCAACATCATGGGTGCCCTTAATTTACAACGGATTGAAGAGACTATTGTTCGTGAATATCCGACGATTAACGCGAAAAATGTCGTCCTTTTTTTCGGCTCAATCCGGGAAACCTATCCACTTTCGCAAAAAATCCACATTATTCTGGATGGTGCGGGTTATCACCGTTCCGGAGTCGTCCAATTTTTTGCCGAGGTTTTGAATATTGAGTTGCACTACCTGCCGCCTTACAGCCCTAATCTCAACCCGATTGAGCGATTATGGAAGTATGTGAATGAGCAGGTACGAAACAATGTCTATTTTCCGGATACCAAAACATTCCGTGAAACGCTGCGCCACTTTTTTCATGTCACATTGCCAGAAAAAGCGAAAGAACTCACCACTCGGTTGACTGATAACTTCCAGATTTTAAAACCCGCATCTTCAAGTTAATTGCGTATCTAAGTTATAATGATTTGGTAATTATATGGTTTTTAATTTTAACGACTATAAATTATTTTATTATAAATTTTATGTCGAAAATTAATTATCCGTATCTAAAGATATATTCTGTTCTACAGCGAATTGAAGTGGTGAAAATTTTATAAGAATAATTAAGATCCTATCCCAATAGGATTATATTCTAGACAATTAAACTACAAGCCAAATGAAGCATGGCTTCATAATTTGGTCACGTATTCATCCCGTTGTTTCTCACGTATAATGAGGGTAAATACGTGAGGGATAGTGATGGCATTAGTTGAAGTGAAGTGTCGGTTTTGTGGCCAAACCACGCCTGTTAAAAAACACGGTAAAGGAGAAGGTGGGCATCAACGATATTATTGCCAGTCCTGTCGTAGAACCTTCCAGCTCGAATACACTTACCGGGCTTGCCATTCGGGTATGAAAGAGCAAATCGTCGAGCTTGCCATGAATAACGCCGGTATTCGTGATACGGCACGGGCACTTCATGTCAGCATTAACGCTGTTGTACGCACTTTAAAAAACTCGCGCTGCGATGTGTAACCACGCTGCCGCTGGATACCCCTGAGCTTCAGCTTATCTGTGAAGTCGATGAAATGGGGTCATTCATCAGTAACAAAAAACGGCAACGCTGGCTGTGGTACGCGTGGGAGCCTCGCTTGAAACGTATTGTCGCTCACGCTTTTGGCGCTCGTAGCAAACAGACACTCAGGACGTTGCTGGAAAAGTTATCCGCTTTTGATGTGGCATTCTGGTGCACCGATAATTTCGGGGCATATGACATATTGGCTGATGAGAAACATATCACCGGTAAACTTTATACTCAACGTATTGAACGAGAAAATCTGAACCTGCGTAACAGGCTAAAGCGACTCAATCGCAAGACGCTGGGTTATTCTAAGTCAGTTGAAATGCATGACAAGATCATTGGCACATTCATCGAACGTGAGTTCTATTATTGATGGCCAATCAACAGGTTGAATACACGCCCCCTATGACCCTGATTGAACATTTATCCGTTGTGAAAGAAACCCGCTCTGATATCAACCGTCAGTATGATCTGGTTGATGTTATTTTCCTCGTTGTCAGTGCCATTATGGCTGGTGCCGAGGGCTGGCAAGACATTGAGACTTATGGCCGAGCCAAAATTAAGTGGCTGAGAGAATACCGTACCTTTCTCCATGGGATACCCCGTCGACATACCATTGCAAGAATACTGCAAGCTATCGAGCTGGATTCTTTACTGGAAGCTTTACTGAACTGGGTTAATGAACAGCGTGAGCAGGATGGTAAATCGGTTATCGCCTTTGACGGAAAAGTCCTGCGACGGGCTTACCGGAATGAAAAGAAAAACGCTGTCCAGCTGGTCACCGCGTATGATACCGAACGGGGATTAGTGCTGAGCCAGAAAGCCACGGCCACAAAAAATGGTGAAATCAGTGTCGTCCGTCAAATGTTGGATATCCTCAATCTGAAAGGCAGTATTGTGACACTTGATGCCCTGCATTGTCAGCGTGAAACCCTGCAAAAAATCAGTGAAAAGAAAGCCCACGTCGTTGTTCAGGTGAAGAAAAACCAGCCCCGTCTGTGGGATGCCGTTCAGTCTCAGTTTCAGTTTCAGTGTGTGTTTGATGCAGGAAAAGAAAAAATTATCACTGAAATTAAACAAGAAGCGCATGGTCGCCGGGAAGAACGTTATGTGTTTCAACTCAAGCCGCAATTTACCCCTGATATAGCGGAAAGGTGGCCGACCATCTCTTTGTTCGCTTCAGAAGGCAGGGAATTAGCTGGCCGTTGCCTGATAATATGACCTCCGATAAGCTCGAATCGCAACTTTACCCCGCGCGTACCAATCCCGTCATGACGGATATCCCTGAGCCGGTTTTAGCGGGTGAGCCCGTTGTACGCAAGCGGTCACGCCGCCCGAATTTTCCGCTCGCGTTTAAAATCTCTCTGGCTGAAAAATCACTGCAACCTGGCGCCAATGTAGCACAACTGGCGCGTGAACATGGCATCAACGACAACCTGTTGTTTAACTGGCGTAACCTTTATAAACGCGGACTTCTGAGCTCCCGGAATGACAGTTCATGGCTCCTGCCGGTTACGCTGGCTGAAATCACTGTGCCTGTTGAGCAGCCGGTCCCCGCCATGCAGCAACCCGCAGCCAAGGAGCCCTGTTGTGAACTGGCGCTTCCCTCCGGAATATTGCGCATCCGGGGTGAGCGGGCGGCCATCCTGTACTCATTAATCGGCTCCTGTCGTCTTAATGGTGTAGAACCGGAGGCGTGGTTGCGGTACACCATCAGCCATATAGCTGACTGGCCATCAAACAAGGTACACGAGCTGCTTCCCTGGAAATTCAGCCTTACCAACATCTAATCGTCAATACGGTTCAAATGAGTCGCTTACTTTTATAGTGCGGTAACTCAATATAATGTGAAGATATTGAGTGAGGCTCCCACTAAAGTACCAGGAATTACAGAAATCAAATATCAAGTACCCACAAAAGATCGAGCAGGAAATCTTACTGGGGAATATAAGCCAGCAATTCAAACAAAAACTGTTTATGACCCTAAAGTTTTTACTGATCAAAAAATTTTAGAATTGGGTCAGCAAGCTTCTACAAAAGGTTATAAAGATGCTATGGCTAGTAGTAATGGGCAAGCTACTGCTGTTGTTGATGGGGTTAGTTTCAGAATATATGTCGATAAAACAACAGGAAGAGTAAAAAATTTTCATCCTAATTGAGATTTGATATGAAAAAAGAATTATTTAGTCAGTTTGATATGGGTTTAGGCTTAGATTTAATTATCGTGTCATATTTTGAACGAATGTATGAGGATGGTAAATTTTTAGATGCTATAGAGCTACTATCAAAAAAATGGACATTAAGTGTTGATGGGGCTTATTGTAATTTTCCGGACATGGACAGTTATGATGAAACTGAGCATTTTGAAGGTGTTGAATTTGCTATTGGGTATCCTCCAACAGAAGAAGAGAGGGTCATTGTGACTGAAGAAACTTGTTACCATTACGTCAGATTAGCCTGTGAAAAGTATCTTCAACTACACCCGGAAGATAAAGACAAGCTAAGTATCTTACTAGATCAACTGCCCTGTTAACATCAAGATCCCAGCCCACAAGAGCTGGGATCTTCCTTTTAACCGTCAGTTGTCCTCAACCAGCCGGATAATCAACTGCCCATGCTCAATGCAGACTTGCATCGGTTGCCCAGTGGTAAACCCGGCTGCTTCCAGCCAGTTACCCTTTAAATGCCAACTGGGATGCTGTTGAGAATAACTTTTTGACTGCGAAGCAAATCGATGACTTTGCAGCGAAAGCCAAAGAGTGTGAGGCGCGTGGCGACTGCAAGCAAATCGTGAAAGAAATGGAAGATCTGAGCCTCAAACAGCAGCAAGAGCTGATTGCGGTCTGTGCCGCAAACCCGGCGGTCTGCAAGGAAAAATACGGCGATATCCCGGCTAACGGTATTCTGGTACGTCAAGCCATCGATCGTGTACTGGGTGATGATGTGCCTTCACGGATGAAAAATGACATGTCTTCCCTGTTGGCTCAGCAGATTGAAGCCGAAGGTGTGGTAAGTCGACCTCGCAGGGGATCAGTAAACGGAGTGACAATTATTTGCGGAGGACATATGAACTCACGACAACGTTATAAGTTGAGATGGAAGCTCGGGCTGCTGCTCCCAGAACGACCGAGGAAATCTGGGACTCAATCATTAAATCAGTAGACGAAATTGACGTACTGACGCAACTGATGATTGGATTGAAGAAAGATATCAAGGACGACAACGGCAGATCTTGCTGCATGAGTGACATAGCTCTTTACTCAACCAAGCAGAGAGCTGGCAATCGGATACTGGGATCAGGCGGAGTTACCACGAGGTGAGATTCACTTTCTTGTTTTTTCCAGATAATCAATTAATAACAGTGGGATATAAATTACAGCAAAAACAATAGGGATTGAGAAAATAATATCAGTTACAAAGTTCGGCAAAAATTCCGGGGCATATTCACGGAACCAGAATTTGAGTGAATTAGGATAAAACATAATTATCGGAATGTAGCCCCATTTTGCCCAGAAATTATTCTGGATCTTTTCACGAAACCAACCAACAACCTTTTTCCATTTATTTCTATCCATATATTAAAATTTCTTCTCATTATAGTAGGAAATTTATTCTAATCGATTTTGTTGCTGGGGAGTAGCAGAACCACCTCGCCTGATATGGTGAAAAGCAGGCACATCAAATCAACAACAGTAACAGCGAGAGTTTAAACAACAGGCCCTGCATCCCCCTGGCTCGCTCTCATGTCATAACTGCTGAGTAGATCCCTGTATTGTTGGCTGGTGTATTGGCTCCTTCTATCACTATGAAAAACACAACCTTTTAACGGCTGGCGTCAGTGATACGCTTTCATCAACGCCTGACTAATCAGTGTCGTATCTGTCTCCGTTGACATATCCCATCCCACTAGCCGGCGAGAATACAAATCCATCACTATCGCCAGATATGACCAACCCTCAGGGGTCTTTAAATAGCGCGGTTGCCTTTCGGTGTCATTCTCGTTGTTCATCAGAAAGTAACCGAATGGATTTTGCCTGCCAGGCATAAATCGACATAATTGGTGAATGGGAAATGGCTCTGCCTGTTCTTTAATGAACCCACATCTTACAGCAGTTCTTTCGCAAAGAAGGCACTCGCCTTTTTTAATAAAGCCTAACATCGGCCATATCCGACGTTTAATGTTCCGATGATCTTGCTCAATAAGATTATTGAGGTATTTGCTCTGCCATCATCTCTTCGAGATTGCCCAGGCTCAAAGTATAAGCGAGGTACCCGCGAATACACTGAGCAGTGATCCCGATAGGATAATGTAACCGCTTGAAGGTTTTTGAATTAAAGACACGGGCAACTCATTCTGTAAAAGATCGCATATGACCTGTTCTTCCCTTAATGCAACAGAACCGGATGATCACCTTCATCAATTCCATATTTATGGCAAAAATTACGGAATCTCCTATTCTGGCGGGATTGCCTTTCCGTATAATCCTTACAAAATCACGCCTGATGACTTTGAATTTGATGTCGGTGATCGTTTTACTTATGAATACAACTTTTATGTCCAAATTGCGTTATACCTTATCATCCCTTTATTTACTCTGCGGTAAGAACAATTTTCAGTGCTTTTTCCTTCTCAGCGTTACCAAAAACTTCATAGGCGGTTTTAATTTCACTTAGCGAATAGCGATGAGTGACCAGCTTTTCGGGTGAAATTTTGCCGGATTGGAGGCTTTTCAACAGCATCGGTGTGCTGCTTGTGTTCACTAATCCTGTCGTGATAGTGATGTTCTTGATCCAAAGATCTTCTAAGTGCAATTCAACTGATTTTCCATGAACACCAACGTTAGCGATATATCCACCAGCAGTAATGATATCTTGGCAGATCTTGAATGTTGCAGGGATACCAACGCACTCAATTGCGACATCGACACCAATCCCATCAGTCAGCTTTTGGATGACTTCCACCACATTTTGATGTGTGGGGTTGATGACTGTGTCAGCACCAAACTGTTGTGCAACATGAAGGCGGTTATCATCGGTATCAATCATGATGATATGGGCGGGTGAATAGAACTGGGATGCCAGTAACGCAGAAAGCCCTACAGGGCCTGCGCCGATCAAGGCGATGGTATTGCCCGGTTGAACCTTGCCATTGATGACACCAATCTCAAGACCCGTAGGCAGGATGTCACTGAGCATTAATGCCGCCTCTTCATCAATGCCTTCCGGCAGACGATGTAGGCTGTTATCTGCATGGGGAATACGCACTTTTTCACTCTGCGTGCCATCGATCTTATGTCCAAGTATCCAACCGCCATCTTCACAATGGGAATAAAGCTGGCGTTTACAATAACGACAACGACCACAAACGGTGATGCAGGAAATAATTACTTTATCACCCACTTTGATATTACGGACAGATTCTCCAACGGATTCGACTATCCCAATCCCTTCATGACCCAATGTTCGCCCTGCATCCACAGTTGGAACATCCCCTTTGAGGATATGTAGATCTGTTCCGCAAATGGTGGTTTTGATAATGCGGACGATTGCATCGGTTGACTCAATAAGTTGAGGAGGGGATTTTGTTTCCCACTGCTTTTTGCCTGTGCCATGATAAACAAGTGCTTTCATAAGGTCTCTCCCATCAGGTTGTTTGTTTTTTGCCGTGTTAGTCCAATTCCATTAATGAGTAAAAACCAATCAATATTAAAAAGTGTAGTCTCTTTCACAATAAAATTGGAATAAAGATATCGTTTCTCCGTTACCGTCCAGCAGGCGAAGAACACGCCACTTCTCCCCATCTTTTGCGGCAGCATTTGGCAAGACTGACTCGCAAGATATTGTTTTTTTCAAATACTTAAAAGCTATAGAATTGAAGAAGCTATTGATTTTTCGAGCCCTGATGATTTCAGGAATTTGTACTTAGGAAGTGGTTCTGTCATATATCAGCAATTTTCCAAGGCTGAACAAGAAAATGCGGTTAACGATATTTATCAACTATATTAAGTATTTCTTCCTGAAAGGTTTTATTGGTCTTGATGGTTGTAGTTTAACTATTAATGGCATTGATGAAGAGAATAAAACCGTAGCCTTGAACCTGATTCCAGAAACATTAAGAATGACCAATTTCAACAAGATCAAAGCGGGTGATCTCCTCAATAATGAAATCGACCAAATGACAAGAACCACTGTAGATACACTATCCAGAACGTTATTGAAGAAATAAAAATAATTGCTGGAGCTAGAATAGGAAGTGGTAAGTTATTTTCAAATATTACCACTTCCTTGAATTCATAAAGTCAAATACCACTCATCAATTCAATTTAATTTTTGCCCATTCCAAACCGCTTTGGTACTCCGCAGGTAGTAGAAGGATCAACGCCTGTAACGTTGTTTGCAATGCGTGTTTGTCTGCGTGAGTCAGGTTTAGGTGCCCAACTTTGCGCACTGGGCGGACTTCCTTTTCATACCAATGCAAATGTACCAGAGGCAAACCGAGCCATTCTGGATTGAGTTCCGTACCGATCAGATTAACCATCACCGATAGCGCCATTATTTCTGGCTGAGGCATCGGGAGATCAAGGATTGCACGAAGATGCAGTTCAAATTGGCTGATGGAAGCGCCATTTTGTGTCCAGTGACCGCTATTGTGTACCCGGGGCGCCAGTTCGTTGATTAATAAGTTATCGCCAACAATAAAACATTCCATCGCCATGACACCGACATAATTCAGGTGATCCATGAGGGCAGACAGCATCTTCTCTGCCTGTTGCTGCAACTGATTACCCGCATTTGGTAAGGCAACGCTGGTGCGTAGAATACCTTCCTGATGCAGATTATGGGTCAGTGTATAAAACACGGATTGGCCTTGCACATTGCGGGCACCAACCAGTGAAACTTCGCCTGAAAACGGAATGCCTTGTTCCACAATACATTCACCGTAAATTTCGGCAGGTAATTCCGCTTCATCACCCGGTCGAATGCGCCATTGACCACGTCCATCGTAGCCGCCGGTACGGCGCTTGACGATAACAAAATCACCTAACTCCGCAAACAGTTGCGGCCATTGGCTGGGGTCGGAAAGTAATCGCCACGGTGCCGTTGCCAAACCCAAACTATCCATGAGCTGTTTTTGTGGCAGGCGATCCGCCAACAGAGGAAAAATATCACGGTTGATGAAAGCCTTATGATGGGCGAGTTCGCGGGTTAATGCGGTTTCGGGCCAGCGTTCAATTTCTGCGGTGATGACGCTGCTTTGGTATGGTACTGATTCAGGCTCGGCATCCAGCCCAATCGGATAGACAGCGATCCCCAATGGCTCGCCTGCCTGACGGAGCATCCGACCCAACTGACCATTACCCAATACGCAGACTGGTTTCATGCGTCCTCCCGTGGATCAGGATTATTCAAAACATCTTGTGTTTGTGCTGAACGCCAGTCTGACAAACGCTGAAACAGCATACCATCATGTAATGCCAGCACTTGCGCTGCCAGTAACGCCGCATTTGCTGCCCCGGCTTTTCCGATAGCCAGCGTACCAACGGGGATGCCTTTTGGCATCTGTACGATGGAGTAGAGACTATCGACTCCGCTGAGTGCAGCACTTTGCACAGGGACACCAAAGACCGGAACCAATGTTTTGGCTGCCAGCATACCTGGCAGATGCGCTGCCCCGCCTGCACCTGCGATAATCACGTCATAACCGTTTTCTTTGGCTTTCTCGGCAAAATGAAAAAGTTTATCCGGAGTTCGGTGTGCCGAAACGATCTCAACGTGAAAGGGAATATCGAGTGACGTCAAAATATCAGCGGCATGTTGCATTGTCGCCCAGTCACTTTTTGAACCCATGACAATGGCGATTTTGGCGTGGTGTTGCATTGAAGTTGCAGAAATAGCGGTTGCGGGATCAGGGCGGGCCGTCATAACTCAGATGCTCCTGTATTGGGTGTCCAGCAGAACGAATATATATGAGGAGGCGGATCATATCATGAGAATGGTACAAGGAAAACGTTTGCGTTGTTTGATTTATCGATTTTTACAGAAATTCTCAACAGGGATCAGAAGGGGAAAAACATCAGTTCAATCGACGTTTTCGTCACTTTGAACATTGAACCTTGATGATGCCATGCGCCCAGAACACCGCGATGTACGGTTTTATCCGTGATTTGAATATCATGTATTGCAGGACGGTGAGTATGGCCGTGGATCATCCAATCAACCTGATACTTTTCAAAATGCTCAATCACCGCCTGTTGATTGACGTCCATGATCGATTCAGATTTCTGGCTGTTGGCGTATTGGCTTCCTGCACGCATTTTGGCTGCGATTTTCAGTCGGATAAACAAAGGAAGAAGTAAAAACAGCCGTTGTATCCACGGCGTGTGTACCCGCTTACGATACTGCTGGTAACCTGTATCATCTGTACACAGCGTGTCGCCATGCAGGATCAGAATACGCTTACCGTATAATTCCAGCACCTTTTCCTGTGGCAACAGGATCAGACCGCTCTCTCTGGCAAATCGGGAGCCAAGCAGGAAATCACGATTACCATGAATGAAATAGCAGGAAATACCTTTTTGTTTCAGCTCGTTGAGTGCTTGGGCAATTTCACTGTGCAGGGAATTGGGGTCATCATCGCCAATCCAGTAATCAAAAAAATCACCGAGGATATATAAACTCTCGGCATAAATAACATCTTCACGCAAAAAACGCAGAAAACCGGCAGTAATTGCCGGTTCTTGCTCATTGAGATGAAGATCTGCAATAAACAGCGTACACATGTAACGATTAATTACTCGCTGATAGTGACACGTTCAACGATCACATCTTCGTTTGGTACATCTTGGTGCATACCGCTGCGGCCAGTGGAAACGCCCTTGATTTTATCAACCACATCCATACCTTCTACCACTTCGGCAAATACGCAGTAACCCCATCCGTCTGGACGTTCTGAACGGAAATTCAGAAAATCGTTATCAACAACATTGATGAAGAACTGGGCAGTTGCAGAGTGTGGATCATTGGTACGTGCCATTGCGAGAGTGCCACGGGTGTTTTTCAGGCCGTTATTGGCTTCGTTTTGGATAGGTGATTTAACCGTTTTCTGCTTCATACCGGGTTCAAAACCACCACCCTGAATCATGAAGCCATTGATAACACGGTGGAAAATTGTATTGTCATAGAAACCTTCACGGCAGTAATTCAAGAAGTTTTCAACAGTTACAGGCGCTTTATCAGTGAAAGTGTTAATCACAACATCGCCAAAGTTGGTATGAAAAGTCACCATAATAGAAATCCTAATAATAGTTTTGATTGACCCTATTTTCTAGGGTGTTCGGAACATCCGCTGTTATATCATATCTGTGATCTTGAGTCAGTACTCTGCAAGCGTCTGTGAACAAGGTCGCTCGCGGCGCTTGCAAAGCGTTTCATATCAAGGTGAAATATCTCATCTGGCTTTTCATATTCTAGTTTATTTATATCGCTGATAAAGAAGTCTATAATCAGCAGATTCGTTCGTTTTTATTACACGTACGTCACTTTTTACGGAAAACCCACCGATGCTAAAAATTTTCAATACTCTCAGTCGCCAAAAAGAAGAATTTAAGCCGATCCATGAAGGAAAAGTGGGCATGTACGTGTGTGGCATCACGATTTATGATTTGTGTCATATCGGCCACGGTAGAACTTTTGTTGCATTTGATGTCATTGCCCGTTACCTGCGCTATCTGGGCTATGATTTAACCTATGTCCGTAATGTCACTGACGTGGATGACAAAATCATCAAACGTGCCACTGAAAATAATGAAAGTTGTGATGCACTTACCACACGTATGTTGTCCGAGATGCACAGCGATTTTGATGCGCTGAATATTCAGCGTCCAGACTCGGAGCCTCGTGCCACTCAGCATATATCTGAAATCATTCAGATCACTGAAGAGCTGATCAACCGTGGACACGCTTATGTTGCGGATAACGGCGATGTGATGTTCTCCATTGATACTAATCCTGATTATGGTCTGCTTTCACGTCAGGATCTGGAGCAGTTACAGGCGGGAGCGCGAGTCGAAATTGCTGATGTGAAACGTAACCCAATGGATTTTGTGCTGTGGAAAATGTCTAAGCCGGGTGAGCCTAGCTGGGAGTCGCCGTGGGGTGTTGGTCGTCCGGGCTGGCATATTGAGTGTTCTGCCATGAACGGCAAACAACTGGGTCAGCATTTTGATATTCACGGCGGTGGTTCTGATCTGATGTTTCCACATCATGAAAATGAAATTGCACAGTCTACCTGTGCTCATGGTGGCCCTTACGTGAATTACTGGATGCATTCCGGCATGGTAATGGTCGATAAAGAAAAGATGTCCAAGTCATTGAGCAACTTCTTTACCATCCGAGATGTACTGGGATATTACGATGCTGAAACCGTGCGCTACTTCCTGCTGTCCGGCCACTATCGCAGCCAGTTGAACTATACGGAAGAAAATCTGAAACAGGCACGTACCGCTCTTGAGCGCCTGTACACTGCATTGCGTGGCACGGATAAATCGGCTCAGCCTACGGGTAGCGAAGCATTTGAAGCCCGTTTCACTGAAGCAATGAACGATGATTTCAACACACCGGAAGCCTATTCTGTATTATTTGACATAGCTCGTGAGATCAACTGCCTGAAAACTGAAAATCTGGCAGCGGCGAACGGCCTGGCTGCTGAACTGCGTAAACTGGCGGGGATACTGGGGCTGTTGGAACAGGAACCTGAACAGTTCTTACAAGGAGGGGCTCATGTGGATGATGACGTTGCCCAAATCGAAGCATTAATCAAGCAGCGTAACGATGCCCGAACAAACAAAGAGTGGGCGTTGGCAGATGCTGCGCGTGATCAGTTGAACGCGATGAGAATTGAGTTGGAAGATGGCCCACAGGGAACGACATGGCGTCGCAAATAATCAATTTTTGATTGATTACTGATTCATAAAATAACTATAAACCGCCCCATCAGTGGGCGGTTCGTTTTTAGCGCTTTTTTATCACGATAATCATTTTAGTGATAATGAATTCTGCCGCAATAAATTTTTTAGAATAAAAGCAGGCAATTTTATCGACTGGTATTCAAATGTTCAGGATAAAATGTATTTCCTGGGTGATAGGTTATTTTTCCTGAATAAGCATCTTTTTTCATACAGACAAAAGAAGAATGTCTCAGTTGTTCTGGGATTTGATGTTTACTATCACTGGAAGTGAGATTAAGAAGAGAAATTATTACCTTACGCTTGGAATTACTCAATTTATGAGGCATACCCAACAACCGTCTTGCAGCTCTATTACTTAACATAATCAACGCCTTTTCAGTTGTACGTGAGCTTCTCAGTATAGCAACTTGTTAGAAAAGCCACACATTGTAATGTTGATTATTTATCAGGATATCGCTTGTATCACATTTCCTGAGAATAAAACCGGATGAATCTATTATTTTTTCCAGTTTAATATTGTTGTGGTATTTATTTCTGATTTCTTATTTTCCGGGGTTTCTATTTTATTTGTTCTGGAGTTTAAGATAATACGATAAATTATCTGCATTATTGTTATGATTGATATTGCGGGGGTAGGAGAAAAAAAACATCGGTAGGCCGGATTCCGCTCAATGTAGCGGAACTGCGCAAGCTGCTGTCAAAGCTGATGGAAAAAGCGGGAAAGACAATCGAACAGATTTTACATTGGTCAGACTGGCGACGACGGCATCAATACCGGGCACAACAATGTCACTGTCGCGGTCGGGGAAATGATCGGCTTACAGAGCTTAAAAATCGCGGGCTGAATGATATCCTCATCGCTTGCGTTGATGGGCTGAAAGGTTTCCCGGACGCAATAAATGCCGTTTATTCAGAAACGCGCATCCAGTTGTCTATTGTCCACATGCTCCGTAATAATCTGCGGTTCGTGGCCGGGAAAGATAACAAAGCGGTCACACGCGATCTGAAAACGATTTATCAGGTTCCGACAGAAGACGCAGCGCTTCAAGCCTTGGACGCGTTCAGTGAAACCTGAGATCACCGCTATCCCCAGATAAGTCGTAGTTGGCGGGCTAACTGGGCTAATTTAACCGCCTTGACGGTCATTACTAAGAAATGGCATTTACACAAAATGGTGAACAGGGTCGAGATCACTAGTCGTAAAATAATTCACTAAACCCACGTTATTTGTTACCCCCAATTTACTCATCACATTAGCGCGATGAACATGCACTGTCTTATGACTCAATCCCAACTCGGCCGCTACAACCTTGACATCCATGCCTCTGGCAAGCATTTCACCCACTTGTCGCTCTCGCTTGGTCAAGTGATCTAATGAAGTCTGACTATTTTTTGATGACGCCAGTTTCAGCGCAATATCCGGCGTGAGATAACAGCCATTATTTGCCGTCGTACGCACTGCCTGAAGCAGCTCATCCGGACTACAGCGTTTGCTGAGATAACCACGAGCCCCCGCTTTCAATGCATTTTCTACCATAGTGACAGAATCATGAACACTGAGCATAATGCAGTGAATACCGGAAGGGAGATCTTGCAGCAATGAAAGTCCGCTCTCATCTGGCATCGAAATATCAAGAATACAAACCGTTGCTCCTGAGCCTGGCAGCCCATGTCTGGCTTCAGCACATGAACTGAATTCGCCGACGATTTCGATATCGGATTCTAAACTCATTAATTGGGCGAAACCAGAACGTACCACAACATGATCATCGACCAATGCTACTTTAATCATTGTTATTTATTACCGGATGTGGGAATCAACATAAACTACCGTTATCGATGTCGCTTCGCAATAGACTGAACATTGAGATAAAAGATAAGCAGAAAACGCCACTGCGTTCAGGCAATGGCGTCAATGTATTTCTTCAGGGTTATCGACTGCTTTTTTTTGCTTTTCGGATTTTTTTCTCTTCCGCAATGACAACAAAAGCAAGCAAGCCGATACAGATAAATGCCGAAGCATCCAGTGCAACAAAGGTACCTTTCCAGCCGGTTAAACCAAAGATGGGAACGCCATCAGCAATCATGCCCAAGCCAAGTTTGGCAAAGCTATCACCGATTAAGTAAGCAAAAGTCCCCTTAACCCCATCGGCCACACTGATCGCTTTTTTCGGTACAAAACCAACAGCAGCCACGCCGATCAGCAATTGTGGGCCAAATACCAAGAAACCGAGTACGAACAGAGAGGACAAATACATGAACTCACTGGTGGCATGTTGGTAGAATTCAAGACAGACAATAATTAAGCCCAGAGAAACACAGGCAACCAGCGCACGACGACCATTGGCTAAGTCTGACAGGTATCCCCACATCAACGTACCTACCAGCGCCCCAACTTCAAACAAAGTAAAACCGGAAATCGCGGTTTCTTTTGAATGACCCAATTCCTGATACGCATACACGGTTGACCATTGGTCAATACCGATGCGTACGACATAAAGGAAAATATTGGCGAAGCAGAGTAACCAAATCACTTTGTTTTTCAGTACGTATTCAACAAAGATCTCGCGTTTGGTCATTTGATTTTCTTCTGCCGCGATATCTTCTTCGCTGACGGCTTCATCAAATAATTCTTCGACTTTGCCCAAGCCATAGCTTTCTGGCGAATCACTGCCGTAGCGTAAACCAATAAAACCAATAATTAGGGCAATAATAGAAGGAAAAACAAACATCCCTATCACATGGCCATCAAACAGGTAATTAGCACCAAATAGTGCGACCCCGGCAGCCCCTGCCCCTCCTACGTTGTGTGACATATTCCAGAGGCCAAGGTAGGTTCCGCGTTTATTACGGGGAGTCCATTTAGTAATGGTGGAATAGCTGGCAGGCCCGCCAATACTTTGGAAAAAGCCACTGAGGGCATAACACGCCACCATCAGGAAAACGCTGATGTTGGAACTGCCCATACTCATACTGAAACCGATCATGGCAAGGCCAGACAAGATCAGCATAAAGGGAAGGAATTGTTTGGTATTTTTGCTATCGGCATAATAAGACACTACGGTTTTGCCGACCCCGTAAGTGATAGAGAACCCCAGCCCGATCAAGCCCAGCTCCGTCATCGACAGTCCATAAGTGGAGATCATGTCGTTTTGGGCGATGTTAAAGTTTTTACGCACCAGATACATGGCCATATAGCCAATAAAAACTACCAAGTAGGACTGTATGAAGGGCTTAAACCACATTTTGCGGCGCTCTTCGACCGGAAGATCCAGCGTCGGCTTGCGAATTTGATCTAGAATTTTAAACATGTGAAATCCTCAGATAATCACGATAAGGAAAACCTTTTTTGTTGATGCAAGAGGAAGCAAAAAAGGAAGATCGCAGAAAAGCGAGAGTTTTCGTCGGTATTGTCATTACCCGGGAGTTTAAAAAAGTGGAGAAAGATTGGCTTGAGCTACTGTCTTGGTTGAATTAGGAATTTTTCCTAATTTTACTCTTATCGGTTATAAAGCGTGATAGGGGTCACAATTTCTGTATACTGAACCTGAAATTCGGTTATTTTAAACGGTATAAACCCACCGTAGGAAAAACAAATCTCATTTTTCCTTGCCACCCCTTCAAAAGAAATCGGAATATTTTGTTATTCAGCGAATGGTGCGCCGAGTACGCGCAAAAAATCTTTCACTAAATAAACAGGCTGTCCTGCCATACTGGTATTGCAAAAAATGCATATTGCCAGGGCGCGCCCCTGATAATCCGGCAGATAAAGTGCCCATGTGTTAAATCCCGGCCCTTCACCACCGTGACCGAACAACCCTCCGTGTCCCCATTCAGGATCGATCATTAACCCCATTCCATAACTTGGCTTACGATAAAAAAGGCCAGCACTTCTGCCAATCGAAATGGGTTTACACATTTCCGCTAATAAAGCAGGGCTGAGGATTTTCCCTTGAAACAGTGCTTGATACACCTGACATATCTCTTTGGTCGTTGAAACCATCAACTCTGTCTTGCACCAGTGAGGATGATATATTCCCGTTATATTTTCCATCACATCATTATTATTAAGCCAACGGCTAAAACCCGGAATAACGGTGCCACGATCAATATCACTGGCGACATATGTCTTAGTCAGTTCTAACGGCAAGATGATGCCGTCATTAATATTTTTTTGAAATGATTCTCCCGTCACCACCTTAATCACTTTAACTAATAGCATGTACCCGGTATTACTGTAATCCCACCCTTCCCCCGGAGAGAATTTCATGCCTTTTTCACCACTCAACGCCAGCGTATAGTCATAGCTCCAAGGAGTCCCCGGACTCGCTTTCGTTGCCGCATCATATCCATCGAACTCGGTGTAATTAGGGACTCCCGCGGTATGATTCAAAAGCTGTCTGATCGTGATAGCCGGATCGAGCCCACAATGACCAAGGATTTCCGTCAATCGTGAATCCAATGCCAGTTTTTCTTGTTCAACTAATTGCAGTATTCGGATCGCCGTAAATGTTTTGGTAATGCTATAGATATAACATTGCTGTAATGCTTTCATTTCCGTTTTATTTTCAAACTGTTCAAACCCGCTAGCACTATGCCAATTATTACCAAGGGAATCAGACAGAGTGACATTAACCCCCAGACAGGGAGAGAAAAGCAGCCAATTATCAAGTGCCCGCTGTAAAGCAACTGTATCAATCATTGTTATTAAGCAACCTAAAATTTATATTTTCCGTACAGATGCAACAAATATATACCCAATAGATTTCAAATTAAAAGATGAAGGGTATATTTTTTTCGCCTGATATACCTAATCAAAATCTAATAAATATCATCCTGCCTATTCGCTGTATCATGCTAGGGTAGTTCTCTCAAATTACATTTAGAGGAGGTCGTAAATGAGCCGTTTTAATCCCGCACTTTATAACAAAACCCCGGGCGTGAGTGTTCTTGATAATCGGGGTTTAAACGTTAGAGATATGGGTTATCACCGTGCCGAAGTGGGCAGTGCAACCGATACCCGTATTACCCGCCACCAATATAATACCCAAGGTTATTTGAGCCAGAGTATTGATCCTCGGCTGCATGCCAGCCAGCAGAATGACAGTACTATCAAGCCCAATTTTATCTGGCAGTATGATTTAAACGGCCAGATTTTACATACAGACAGTGTTGATGCAGGACGAACCGTCACATTGAATGATATTGAAGGGCGCCCAATAATGGCTGTCACAGCAACGGAGGTCACACAGAAATGGCAGTATGAAGCACCTTCCCTGCCGGGGCGGTTATTGAGTGTCAGCGAGCAGGCCGTCAATGTTTCACCCCGTATCACGGAACGCTTGTTCTGGTCTGACAATAATCAGCAAGCCAAAGACAATAACCTTGTCGGGCAGTGCGTCAAACATTATGATCCCGCCGGATTGAGTCAACTGCAAAGCGGTTCACTGACAGGTGCCATGCTCAGGCAATCCCGGCAATTTATCCTTGATGACCAGAAAGTCAATTGGACAGATAACAATCTTGGTGCACTGGACAATACTCTTCACACAACCCAGAGCACAGTAGATGCCACAAGCGCCCTTCTCACTCAGACTGATACCAAAGGTAATCTACAGCGTTTGGATTACGATATTGCCGGTCAACTGAAAGGAAGCTGGCTGACGTTGAAAGACCAGAATGAACAAATCATTCTCAAATCACTCACTTACTCCGCTGCCGGACAAAAACTGCAAGAAGTGCATGGCAATGGCGTGATCACCGATTATACCTACGAACCAGAGACTCAGCGGTTAATCAGCATCACCACCCACCGCCCGTCTGATGCCAAAGTGCTGCAAGATTTACGTTACGATTATGATCCGGTCGGTAACGTGCTCAATATCCGCAATGATACCGAAGCCACCCGCTTCTGGCGTAATCAGAAAGTCGTGCCGGAGAACAGCTACAGTTATGATTCGCTGTATCAGCTTATCAATGCCACAGGGCGCGAAATGGCGAATATCGGGCAGCAAAGCAATAAACTTCCTCCTCCTGTTTCACCTATTGATAGCAGCACCTATACCAACTACACCCGCAATTATTCCTATGACAATGCCGGCAACCTGCTGCAAATCCGCCACAGTTCACCAGCGACGAATAATAATTACACCTTAAATATCACCGTTTCCAATCGCAACAACCACGCCGTCTCCCAAGATTTGGCCGAAAAACCGGAACAGGTCGATGCACAGTTTGATGCCGGCGGTCATCAAATGAATCTGATACCGGGACAAAGCCTGAAATGGAATTCACGGGGAGAGTTACATCAGGTGAACAAAACAGGCAGCAGCGACAACCTTGAAGAGTATCGCTATGACAGCAGCGGCAAACGGGTGCTGAAAATCGGTGAGCAGCAGCGAGTTACCTACCTGACAGGTTTGGAACTACGCACCACCAAAAACGGGAATAGTATTACCGAAGATTTGCAGGTTATCAGCGTTGGTGAAGCAGGTCGGGCGCAAGTGAGGGTTCTGCATTGGGAGAGCGGTAAACCGGAGGATATCGATAACAATCAACTGCGATACAGCTATGACAATCTTCTTAGCAGCAGCCAACTTGAATTAAATGGCACAGGGCAAATTATCACTGAGGAAGAGTATTATCCTTATGGCGGTACATCCGTATGGGCGACAAGAAACGAGACCGAAGCCCATTACAAAACGATTCGTTATTCCGGCAAAGAGCGGGATGCGACGGGATTGTATTATTATGGCTTCCGTTATTATCAGCCGCGGGTGGGAAGATGGTTAAGTGCTGATCCGGCAGGAACTATAGACGGGCTGAATTTATATCGGATGGTGAGAAATAACCCTATCACATTTAAGGATGATAAAGGTCTAGCGCCTGAACCACCACAAGAAACAGAAACACAACTCCTCATACATGAATTTAAAGAAGGAGATATTTTGTATGGTTTAGATAATCCCAGAACTACTGCTTTATCAGATTTAGAAAAAGTCGGCTTTAAACGTATGAGTAAATCTACAGCTAATTCAGGTAACGTGTTTTCTAGGCTCAGGCAATCTTTTCGAAAAAAAAATAACACCAAAAGAAATATACTGATACAAAATGACATCACAAATGCGACTTGGGATGCCAGTAAACCCAGAGAATATGCTACTGATAAAAGTATCAAAAAAGAGGTACATGATTACCAGCGTGTCATTGGATTTAGAGCGTTTTTATCAGAACATCCTAAATACAATGTTAAAAATGATAATGAACTTATAACTGCGCTAATTAATAATCCATCAATAACTACATCAGTGCCACTTTGGCAAAAAACAAGTAAAGCTGGCTTAGGCTATCAATTCTTTGAGAGGAAAGCCCCTGTTCATTTTTTGGTTGATACCATTGGTGATGATATTAATACGGTGATATCAAAACAAGGTCATGGTGCAAGTATAACATCTAGCGAATTACGCTGGTTATATCGCCATAAAGATACCAAAGAAGTGAAAGAGAATTTAAAATTTTGGCGAGATGGGAAAGCCGTACCTCATAGCGAAGTATTCTCTGAGGCTAAATGGAGTAGCTATCAACCTAAACACAGATATAGCTGAATTTTAAATTTGTATCATTAATATTGAGCTGACTAACCCAGAAAAAGTTTAGCCAGCTCTTGTACTATTTGAAAAATTCAGTGTTGAGTATCTGATTATCAGGTTTAGTAATAATCATATTGATTATTGTAATTTTCTACAATAACGATTTTTACAACACATCAACCGCATTCAATTCTTTGAAAGCCTGTTCCAGACGAACGATCATGGAAACCTGAGCAGCCCGCAGCCAAACGCGTGGATCGTAGAATTTTTTGTTAGGTTTGTCTGCACCTTCTGGGTTACCCAATTGGCCTTGCAGATAGCCTTCGTTCTTTTTGTAGTAGTTCAGAATACCTTCCCAAGTTGCCCACTGGGTATCGGTATCGATATTCATTTTAACTACGCCATAGCTGACCGCTTCCTGAATCTCTTCTGCGGTAGAACCGGAACCGCCGTGGAAAACAAAATCCAGGCTGTTGTGTGGCAGATTGAACTTCTCAGACACGTAGTCTTGTGAGTTACGCAGGATTTTTGGCGTCAGTTTGACGTTACCTGGCTTATAGACACCGTGAACGTTACCGAAAGAAGCCGCGATAGTGAAACGTGGGCTGATAGCGTTCAGTTTTTCATAAGCGTAAGCCACGTCTTCTGGCTGAGTATACAGAGAAGAGCTGTCCAGATGACTGTTATCAACGCCGTCTTCTTCACCGCCAGTACAGCCCAGTTCGATTTCCAGTGTCATGTCGATTTTCGCCATGCGTGCCAGATATTGGCCACAAATCTCGATGTTTTCTTCCAGAGACTCTTCTGACAGGTCAATCATATGGGAAGAGAACAGCGGCTTGCCGGTCTGCACATAATGTTTTTCACCGGCATCCAGCAGGCCGTCAATCCACGGCAGCAGTTTGCGTGCACAGTGGTCGGTATGCAGGATAACAGGAACGCCGTAGTATTCTGCCATCTGATGAACATGATGAGCACCAGAAATTGAACCCAGAATCGCCGCCTGCTGGCCTTCTGCCTTCAAGCCTTTACCTGCTACGAATGCCGCACCGCCATTGGAAAACTGGATGATTACCGGAGCACGTACTTTTGCCGCTGTTTCCAACACTGCGTTGATGGAATCAGTACCGACGCAGTTAACAGCTGGTAAAGCGAAGTTGTTTTCTTTTGCGACAGCAAAGACTTTTTGAACATCATCACCAGTGATGACACCCGGTTTTACGAAATCAAAAATTTTAGACATGTTACGTGGTCCTGTATTGACATTGAACAGGCAGCAAATGCTGCTCGTTATCACAACTTAATTACTGTTAGCACGTTCTTCCAGCATGACAACGGCTGGCAGTTTTTTGCCTTCGACAAACTCAAGGAAAGCACCACCACCGGTTGAGATGTAAGAGATCTTATCAGCAATGCCGAACAGATCGATAGCGGCTAGGGTATCACCGCCACCTGCAATCGAGAAAGCGTCACTTTCAGCAATCGCACGAGCAATAATTTCGGTTCCTTTACGGAAATTAGGGAATTCAAAAACACCCACCGGACCATTCCACAGAATGGTTTTGGCATCTTTCAAGATTTCAACCAGACGTTCTGCAGAAGCATCACCCAAATCCAGGATTTGCTCTTCGTCTTTGATTTCGCTGGTGGATTTCAGCGTTGCTTCCGCAGTTTCAGAGAATTCAGTAGCAACACGAACATCGGTAGGAACCGGAATATCACAGCTTTCCAGCAGTTTTTTCGCTTCAGGGATCAAATCATCTTCGTACAGAGAACGGCCAACATTATGCCCTTCTGCGGCAACAAAAGTATTGGCAATGCCACCGCCCACAATCAGCTGGTCAGCGATTTTAGACAGTGAATCAAGAACAGTCAGTTTAGTTGAGACCTTGGATCCCCCCACAATCGCCACCATTGGGCGAGCAGGGTTGTACAGCGCTTTACCCAAGGCTTCCAGTTCACCGGATAGCAGTGGACCCGCACAGGCAATTGCCGCAAATTTAGCAACGCCGTGAGTGGACGCCTGAGCACGGTGTGCGGTGCCAAAGGCATCCATCACATACACATCACACAATGCTGCATAGTGTTTTGATAACGTTTCATCGTCTTTTTTCTCACCTTTATTGAAGCGAACGTTTTCCAGTACAACCAATTCGCCTTCCGCTACTTCAACGCCATCCAGATAATTTTTTTCCAGACGAACAGGAGATGAAAGTTTTTCTTTCAGATAATCAACGACAGGTTGCAGTGAGAACTCTTCGTTGTATTCTCCCTCAGTCGGGCGCCCCAGGTGAGAAGTCACCATGACTTTGGCTCCCTGATTCAACGCAGACACAATCGTCGGCAAAGACGCACGAATACGTGCATCAGAGGTAACTTTGCCATCTTTTACCGGCACATTCAGATCAGCACGGATCAGTACGCGTTTACCCGCCAGATCTAAATCAGTCATCTTAATTACAGACATGGTGAATCCTCTCATTAATTCTCTATAAAATTGCTCAATCCTCCGCTGTGTGCAGTTTGTCCAAGTAACATCCGGCACAACAGAAGATTATTTGAAACCCGTAGCAGCCATTACCAGCGTCGTATCAAGCATACGATTGGCAAAGCCCCACTCATTATCACACCACACGAGGGTCTTGATCAGGTGATTCCCGCTGACCCTAGTTTGTGTACCATCCACGATGGCACTGTGGGGATCGTGGTTAAAATCCGTTGAAACCAACGGTAAATCAGTGTAATCCACTATACCACGAAACGAACTTCCCGCTGATTCTTGCAGTAGCTGGTTCACATCCCCAACATCCACTGCGGCGCTGACTGTCACGCTCAAGTCAATCGCGGTCACATTGATAGTCGGCACTCGCACCGAGATGGCTTCAAAACGATCACTGAATTTGGGGAAGATACGTGTAATCCCCGCAGACAGTTTTGTATCGACAGGAATAATGGATTGACTGGCTGCCCGGGTTCGACGTAAATCACTGTGATAAGCATCAATCACGGGTTGATCATTCATAGAAGCATGAATAGTTGTCACCGTGCCAGATTCAATATTGAATGCATCATCCAATAATTTGATGATTGGAATAATGCAGTTTGTCGTACAGGATGCATTGGAAACGATACAATCCTCCGCCACCAGCTCATGGTGATTCACACCATAGACTACGGTCGCATCCAGATCATTCCCTCCCGGATGGGAAAACAGAACTTTTTTGGCGCCGCTGGCAATATGTGCTTCACCATCCGCCCGGTCGCCATATTTGCCCGTACAGTCAAGTACGATATCAATACCCAACTCTTTCCACGGCAACGCTGAAATATCCGGTTGATGAAACAGCCGGATGCTGTCATCCCCCACTAGCAAGAGGTTGTTGTTCAGGCGTACATCCCATGCAAAACGCCCATGACTGGAATCGTATTTCAATAAGTGAGCGATACCTTCCGCATCAGCCAGCTCATTAATAGCGATCACCGAAATTTCAGTTTGACGCCCGGATTCGTAGAGAGCACGTAAGATACTGCGCCCGATTCTCCCAAAACCGTTAATCGCTATCCTGATTGTCATGTTACTCCCTGAATTTCTCTGTGGTCATGCAACCGCTTAGGATAACTGAGCAACTGCCGATTGTACGGATGATTCATCACAAAATTAATCAGATTGTGACAGACAAGACATTTTACGCGCCAAAACTGAAACGGTTCAGCTAATATAGACGCAGATTACGAGAAAAAAAGCGCAATGGCAAGAGTCATTAATGAGATAACGAAGTAAATATTGTATAAAAAAAGAGCGCATTCGCTCAGATATTGATGCGAATGCGCTTATCGTTTCGTTTGCTGATTATTTCAACAGAGATGTTGCTTTGGCAACCACGTTTTCGACGGTGAAACCAAACTCTTTGAACAGAAGATCAGCTGGTGCAGATTCACCGAATGTTTCCATACCCACGATAGCACCGTTGAGGCCAACGTATTTGAACCAGTAATCAGCGATACCAGCTTCGATGGCAACACGGGCAGAAACTGCGGCTGGCAATACAGCTTCACGGTATGCGGCATCCTGTTTGTCAAATGCATCAGTAGATGGCATAGAGACAACACGAACCTGGCGGCCTGCTGCGCTCAGTTGGTCAGCCGCTTTCACCGCCAGTTCAACTTCAGAGCCGGTAGCAATCAGGAGCAGTTCAGGCTGGCCTGCACAATCTTTCAGGATATAAGCCCCTTTCTCAATATTCGCCAGTTGTTCAGCCGTACGCGCCTGCTGTGCCAGATTCTGACGGGAGAAGATCAGGGCAGTCGGGCCATTTTGACGTTCAATCGCATATTTCCACGCAACCGCTGATTCCACCTGGTCACATGGACGCCATGTGCTCATATTTGGCGTCACACGCAGGCTGGCAATTTGCTCAACCGGCTGATGGGTCGGGCCATCTTCGCCCAGACCAATGGAGTCATGGGTATATACGAAAATGCTGCGGATTTTCATCAGCGCAGCCATACGCACCGCGTTACGGGCATATTCAACGAACATCAGGAATGTCGCGCCATAAGGCACAAAACCGCCATGCAGAGCGATACCGTTCATGATGGCAGACATACCGAATTCACGGACACCGTAGTGAATATAGTTGCCGTCCTGAACTTCATTCAGGGGTTTAGAGCCTGACCACATGGTCAGGTTACTTGGAGCCAAGTCAGCGGAGCCGCCCATAAATTCAGGCAGAACTTTACCGAATGCTTCCAGCGCATTTTGTGATGCTTTGCGGCTGGCAATAGAAGCTGGGTTCTGTTGCAGATTCTCAATGAATGCTTTGGATTCTGCTTCCCAGTTTGCAGGCAGCTCGCCACGGGTACGGCGGTTAAATTCTGCTGCCAGTTCTGGATGTGCTTTTGCGTAAGCGGCAAATTTTTCTTCCCATGTCGCTTCCTTAGCTTTACCTGCTGCTTTAGCATCCCATCCAGCGTAAATATCCTGAGGAACGTCAAACGCAGGATGTTCCCAGCCCAACGCTTTGCGGGTCGCTTCGATTTCCGCATCACCCAGCGGAGAACCGTGACACTCTTCTTTGCCTGCTTTGTTTGGTGAGCCAAAACCGATGATGGTTTTACACATCAGCAGAGAAGGTTTGCCTGTTTCTTTTTGTGCTTCTTCGATTGCGGCTTTGATAGCGTCTGAGTCATGACCATCTACGCCACGGATAACGTGCCAGCCATACGCATCAAAGCGCGCGGCGGTGTCATCAGTGAACCAACCTTCTACTTCACCATCAATGGAGATACCATTGTCATCATAGAACGCAATCAGTTTGCCCAGTTTCAGTGTACCTGCCAAAGAGCAGACTTCATGAGAGATCCCTTCCATCATACAGCCGTCACCCATGAATACATAAGTGTGGTGATCGACGATATCATGACCCGGACGGTTGAACTGTGCTGCCAGTGTACGTTCCGCAATTGCAAAACCCACGGCATTGGCGACGCCCTGACCCAGTGGCCCAGTTGTTGTTTCTACGCCCGCAGTATAGCCATATTCTGGGTGTCCAGGGGTTTTGGAATGCAGTTGACGGAAGTTTTTCAGATCATCGATAGAAACATCATAGCCAGTCAGGTGCAGCAAGCTGTAAATCAGCATAGAGCCGTGGCCGTTGGATAATACGAAACGGTCACGATCAGCCCAGTTAGGGTTCACCGGGTTATGATTCAAATAGTCGCGCCACAGCACTTCGGCAATGTCAGCCATTCCCATTGGTGCGCCAGGATGCCCTGATTTTGCTTTCTGCACAGCATCCATGCTCAAGAAGCGGACAGCATTAGCAAGGGTTTTACGAGTGGTCATTCTTTACTCCAAGTCGGATGAAAGCGTTAATGTACATAAGAACTAATTTTCGCAGCGCGGCATACAAACCGCAATCATTAATGCCAGATAACGGAAACAATCTTAATTTTCCTCTGGCATAAATTCTTTGATTTATCCCGTTGTTATGACAAATTTTCAGATCAATTTGTACAACTGAAGGTGCATTTGCGCAAATGGGAGATAATTTCATACCGTGACTTGCGCAAAGGGAAGTCACGTATTAGACATGATATTTTATAGGTTGATCAAGGCAAAAAGAGCGAGTTTTTTGCCTATGAGGATAATGATATTTAATTGATATTGAGGCTTATTTGAATTGAAATATTGATGATTTTGTATAGTATTTGGTCATTACTCATCCCAAACTTAATAATAAATGTCAAAATTCAATCTTACATCTGACTCAACCTCAATTCCGGCCATCATACTATTGGATTCTATCCATGCAAAACGTGATGAGCTTATTAACTTACTGCATGATTGTGTCGAAAGTGATGCTTCTATCGGTTTTATTGCTCCACTTGATGTGAACGAAGCAGAGCAATACTGGCAAAATGTTGAAGCAGATATGGTGTCGGGTAGCCGCGTGCTGTTGATAGCTCTGGAGGGAGAAGAACTCGCTGGCTCGGTACAACTTTCTTTCTGCCAGAAAAAGAATAGCCTGCACCGTGCCGAAGTGGAAAAACTGATAGTGCATACAGCTTACCGTCAGCGCGGCATTGGCCGAATGTTAGTGAATGCACTGGAACGGCTGGCAAGGCAATATCAGCGTCGTTTGCTGGTATTAGATACCCGTACTGGTGACCCCGCGTCAGCACTCTATCGAAAATGCGGTTTTATTGAAGCCGGGCAGATCCCACAGTTTGCATTAAATTCCAGCGGGGAATTCGCGGGAACTACATTTTTTTATAAGCTGATTTGAGGCTTTTGGTCGTTGCCGGAAAAAGAAAAAATCCGAGTTAAAAACTCAGACATCTTTCAATAAAGATAACGACAGGCTGCTATCATTATTTGATCTTCTTCAATAGCATATATCAAACGGTGTTCCTCAGTGATACGCCTTGACCAGAACCCTGACAAGTTATGTTTTAAAGGTTCTGGTTTACCAATCCCTTCAAAAGGCTGCCGACGTATATCTTTAATGAGTTGATTAATGCGTTTCAGTATTGCCTTATCTGTTTGTTGCCAGTAAAGATAATCTTCCCAGGCACTGTCGGAAAAAGTAATTTTCATTAATCTAAATCCAACTCTTTAGCCTTACCCTTTCCTGCTCTCAATTCTGCAATTGAGTCCATTAGACGATTCACATTGTTTGGAGAACGCATCAAGTATGCAGTTTCCTGTAAGGATTCATAATCAGACAAAGACATCAACACACAACTTTCACCGTTTTTTCGGGTAATAATGGCGGGGCTGCAATCGTTGACCACGCTAATCATGGTTTCAGAAAGATTCTGTCTAGCTTCGCTATATGTTAAGACTTTCATTATGACCATCCAATTTCAGCTTTTTGAGGGGGTAAACTCATTCACAAGGATTATCTGTACAATGTATTGTACGTTCAAAATTCAGTCAACACTTGAGCATAACGATATTTCAACCAGTGCCTGCATGGTCGTGATCAGTCATCAAGAAAGGGCTATTTTGCTGGCTGTAGCTGAGAGTAACCGGAAAAAGAAAAAGCCCCGAGTTAAAAACTCAGGGCTTATAGATTCTGGCGGTGCGGACGGGGCTCGAACCCGCGACCCCCGGCGTGACAGGCCGGTATTCTAACCAACTGAACTACCGCACCGCATGCTGTTCTGGTTGAGAACGGGGTGGATAATACGAGCCTCAGCATAATCCGTCAATCGCTTTTTATAACAAAATGGCGCACTTGCACAGTTTTTCACCTTAATGACGAAGTTACTTAATCTTATTGCGGCTCCTATCACTGTAATTGTTCAGGTTTCGGACGCCATAGACAGCTTCCACCTTTCTTTTCAACCAGATCCAAGCGGGATTCATGTTGAAGCAATTCTTCATCAGAAGCATAGATCACTTTCAATCCCGTCTGGGGACGCGTAATTTTCTGGATTTCTGCCATCTGAGCGCCACCTGAGATCTCTCCTTCCATCGAAAAGGTCAGCGATGTCTGGCCACCTGTCATTGTCAGATAGACATCAGACAGGATCTCAGCATCAAGCAAGGCTCCGTGGAGAGTACGCTTCGAGTTATCGATCTGATAACGGTCGCACAACGCATTAAGGTTATTTCGCTTGCCGGGGAACAATTGCCTTGCCAGCACCAAGCTATCCGTGATCGTACAAAAATCTGCGGTTGGCGGGATATCACGATTAAGCTTGCGGAATTCATAGTCCATAAAGCCGATATCGAACGTCGCGTTGTGAATAATCAGCTCGGCGCCCCGGATAAATTCGATGAACTCATCGGCAATATCGGCAAACGTTGGTTTATCCTGCAAAAATTCGTCACTGATACCGTGAACTTCAAACGCTTCAGGATCAACCAGACGCTCAGGTTTAATATAGAGATGAAAATGACGCCCCGTCAGACGACGGTTGATCACTTCTACCGCTCCAATTTCGATAATGTTGTGTCCTTCATAGTGAACACCCAGCTTATTCATACCGGTTGTTTCTGTATCGAGGACAATTTGGCGGGTAATTGCAGTGCTCATAGTGTTTTTTTGTGTCAGACTTAGAGTTTAGATTGAAGTTGATATAGGAAGAGTCTACCAAATATGAGCAAAAAGGTAGAAATTTTCACCGATGGATCTTGCCTCGGTAATCCCGGACCCGGCGGGTACGGTGTTGTACTCCGTTACCAGCAGCATGAAAAAACCTTGAGCAAAGGCTATTTTCGTACGACCAACAACCGAATGGAATTGATGGCGGCCATTGCAGGGCTGGAATCGCTCACATGTCCATGCAATGTGATCCTGACTACCGATAGCCAGTATGTTCGTCAAGGGATTACCCAATGGATACACAACTGGAAAAAACGCGGCTGGAAAAAAGCCGACAAATCCCCCGTCATCAATGTTGATCTCTGGCAGCGACTGGATCAAGCCATAGCAGACCATGATATCGATTGGCGCTGGGTCAAGGGGCATGCAGGACATCGAGAAAACGAACAGTGTGATGAATTGGCTCGTACCGCCGCCAATTCACCCACGTTGCCTGATAATGGTTATACTGAAAGTGCAAATTAACAATTGCGCTGTAAACCCTCGCCCAATGCGAGGGTTTACAGCGGATTTTGGTAAAAATTATTGGCGTCGGTGAAGATCTTTTGCCGCTCCCAATACATTTCTGAACTTCGGCTTCAGCGATGTCGCCCACATGGGATTTAATGTCAGGGGAATTGTCCGCTTGCGGGCAATTATCATATTCATACAGCCAAACATCGATGCAGAACGATTACAAAAACTTTTCCCGCTTTGCCACGGTAAAACATGAAAACTGACATGATGAACAATTTCATAGTTGAGAAGACTTAACCAATCCACTTGGCGAAGCATGGAAAACATTTGAGCCTCATAAGCCTGACGGCGGTGTATCGGCAACAGCACTTTTCTTAATCCCAACAGGCTGATCGGGTTAAAACCACTGATAATCAACCAGCCATCATCAGTTATGATACGGTCAACTTCCCGTAGCAGCCAGTGGGGATCAGCGCTGTAAGTCAGCATATGTGCCAGCAGGCAGGCATCAACAGATTTAGCTTCAAAAGGCAGGCAGTAAGGATCAGCAATAACATCCATGCTTCCCTCCATTAAGCCGATATTGAACTGATGACTGATCGGGCAGGTACGGCTGTCAATTTCTGCACTCAGATTACCCAGTTTCGCCAAATGAAGCCCAAAAATCTTCGGCCACCACAGTTCCAATTGACGTTCCAGAGCGACGCGGTAATACTCTCCCCACGGTAACTCAGCCCAAGAAGCAGGGGATGTTATTTGCTTGATTGAACGCGCTGATTGCATGTCATCTTCCTTTCAACCTACTATAAATATGAGGCATATAATGGAGCTTATCAGGATCCCTGCCCTTTCAGACAACTACATTTGGTTACTTTGTGATGAAGACAAACATTGTGTCATTGTCGATCCATCTGAGTCACAGCCCGTCATTGATATCTTAGCGGCCAACCAACTCATTCCTGCGGCTATCCTGTTGACTCACCATCACCACGACCATGTTGGCGGCGTGGCTGGCCTACTTAAACAATATGCCGACTTACCCGTATATGGTCCGGAAGAGACCCGGAGCAAAGGCACCACTCATATTGTCCATGAACATGACACCATTGAGACAGGTCATTATTGTTTCCACATTATGGAGTTACCCGGCCATACCCTGGGTCACATTGCATTCTATCAGGCTCCCTATTTGTTTTGTGGCGACACTCTGTTTTCTGGTGGCTGTGGTCGATTATTTGAAGGTACAGCGGAACAAATGTTTTCTTCTCTTGAGAAAATCATGTCATTGCCGGATGAGACTTTAATCTGCTGTGCTCACGAATATACTGCCGCCAATATGAAATTTGCACGGGCAGTTTTGCCTGAGAATGAAACTATTCATGATTATTATAATAAAATAATAAGTATTCGCGAAAATAATAAACCAACAGTACCAACAACTTTACAAATAGAGAAAAAAGTTAACGTTTTCCTGAATTGTCACAACATTGATTTACAAAAAAATATCGGCATTAAACCTAATTCAAAACCACTTTCTTCTGTTTTTCAGCAATTAAGAATTTATAAAGATCGATTTTGACTTTGTTGGGTTGTCTTCTGCGTAATAGGTCAGTATGATCGCTCACCTTTTAGGCAAACATAAAAAGAGAACATGAAGACAAAAGCGATCTTGTTCGCCTCTGTTCTACTTGCCGGGTGTCAATCGGGTCTGCAATTAAAAACCCCTTCCCAGCAAAATACACAGAAGATGTCTTCGACGAATCAGCAGACAGACGGTATTGCAGAACCAAAGGATACTGCAAACTGGAAGGAGAGTCCGACAACCCAACAAGATTTGTGGGGACATATCCGTGATGAGTTGAAGATGGAAATTCCTGACAATAACAGGGTGCGTGAACAACAAAATTATTATCTGAAACACAAGAGTCATCTCCAAAATGTGATGTTACGGGCAGAACCGTATATGTATTGGATAGTTGATCAGCTTGATCAACGGCATATGCCAATGGAAGTAGTTTTTCTTCCCATAGTGGAGAGTGCTTTTAATCCTCATGCCACTTCTTATGCCAAAGCGGCTGGCTTATGGCAGATTATTCCGAGTACAGGCCACCATTATGGCTTGACACAGAATAAATGGTACGATGCCCGTCGTGATGTGGCTGCATCCACGACAGCAGCGCTGGAGATGCTTGAGTATCTGAATGCACGGTTTAACAGAGATTGGTTGTTGACTATCGCGGCTTACAACAGCGGCGAAGGTCGGGTTATACGTGCAATCAGAGACAATCAGGCTAAGGGCAAACCAACGGATTTTTGGTCTTTGTCGCTACCACGGGAAACGATGCAGTATGTTCCAAAAATAGTGGCTCTCAGCAATATCATTCGCCATAACGACAAGTTTAGCTTGAAGCTGCCGCGACCTAACAATCAGCAGGCACTTGCTAAAGTTGAGGTTGGTCAGCAGATCACGCTGTCACAAGCGGCAGAGTTATCTGGGCTGTCCCTGACATCAATCAGGGCATATAACTCTGGTTATAAGCAGGGCATAACATCCCCTGATGGGCCGCATTACATCATGCTGCCCAAAAGGAACGTCAAACAGTTTAAGAACTTGCTGACAGATGAAAAAGTTTTGAAGGATATCCGTCTGGCTGTTGCTCAAAATACTCGCCAGCTACTGCAACAAAGCCAATATACGGTTCGTTCTGGTGATACGCTGTCCGCCATTGCAAAACGTTTCAAGACATCTCACCGAGAATTACAAAGATTGAACAGTTTGAAAACTGTAGATCGACTCAAGATCGGGCAAGTTTTGAAAATTAATAGCAGTGGTCCTATCACATATCAGGTTCGTAAGGGAGACTCCTTTTTCAGCATCGCCAAACACCACGGCGTCAACCTCAACGACCTGATGAGCTGGAATAAAAGCATCAGAATCAAAGATATTAAACCAGGTATCAATCTGACGCTTTATCCTAATTAACCTGAGATCGGTTTAAGCCATTACTTGAAGTCCTGTTTTCTCGGTATTTGAGAGATTCAGTGATGGCTTTTTTGGCTTCAAACAATAGGCAATCAAACTGCCCAGCAAATTCAACATGAAGCCATGTAAGCTCCGATGGCGAGAATGCTCAATCTGAGTGATATTTTTCAGTTGGTCATTAATAGTCTCAATAATGAATCGCTTAGCGAGCATCGCTCTATCCCAAGCCGCTAATAATTTGGGTTTCATATTTTTGCGTTGCCCTGTGACCAATGTGATGCCTTCCATTTCTAACTCTTCCGTTAAGGCTTTGCTTATATAGCCTTTGTCTGCATAGAGTTTATCTAAAAGCCCCTTGGAGAACGCCTTAACTGGGGTTCTATCATCAACATTGGCTGACGTGAGCTTCGCGGCGACAATCTCACCAAGATGGTTCACGATAATGTGTAGCTTAAATCCGTAGAACCATCCCATTGTTCCTTTCCCTCTAGCTGCTGCCCCTTTAAAAACTTGATGCCGTGGTATTCGCAGGTTATGGCACACTTTAATGCGGGTTGAATCAATGAATTCGAGGCCTGTTGGCTGACCTTTTAGGTGGGTAAAGAAGGAGCTTAATGGAGCCAAAACCGTCGGCATGGCCTCAAGAAAACGTGTGTAGCTCAATAATGAGGGAAAGTCTTTTTTGTGGTATACCGTCATGAACCCAATATAAAAATGTTTAAAATCACGCTGATGGGACATATGGAAGGCAATGATAATCGTCATGATTTCACTGGTTGTCATTCTTGTTGGGCGTAACCGCTGGCGTTGACCACTTTCAATCAGATATTTTTGCCATTGAGGCATGAACAATTTGCAAAAATCATCGACATGACAAAATAAGTCAACTAAATTATGCATAGCGGGTTCCTCAGTGAAAAGTTTCTTTTTTGGTCAAAAGATCTGATCACAGAACCCGCTTTTAGTTCCCTTCTTTTTTGTTTTTCTTATCCCGAGTTCAGGTTACTTAGTACTACAGCCGTAATTGCTCTGTAAGCCGATGATTTGCCCGGCGACGATAATGACATTGTTGTGCCCGGTATTGATGCCGTCGTCGCCAGTCTGACCAATGGAAAATCTGTTCGATTGTCTTTCCTGCTTTTTCCATCAGTTTTGACAGCAGCTTACGGAGTTCCGCTACACTGAGCGGAACCCGGCCTACCGGTGTTTTTTTTCTCCTGTACCCGCAGAACCGCGAGGACTGCATGGGCCAGTAACGACAAGGTAATATGCCGGTGCCAACTCTGCCATCGCCGCACTTCGTAGTGATCCAGCCCACATTCCCCTTTGGTTTCCTCAAAGCCACTTTCGATTTCCCAGCGACAACCCGCCACCTGAACCAGGGTTTTCAGAGCCGCCTGGTCTCTGCGCGCATACACGATATAGTAAGCCCGTTCCTGTTTTTCATCCCGGCTGCGACGAACCAGCAGATAATGGCCATATTCCCGTTCTTTCTCACTGAGTTGTAAACGCCAGAGTGGTATCCACGGTGCAAGAACGGCCACCTTACTCACGAAAACGCCGTCGCCCTGGGTGACGGAACTTAAAAAAACGACGTCCGGTTTGCGTAGCCGTTGTAGGAATGGCCAATAAGCTGGCTCGAACGGTCTGGGCACTGGTCGCCCATCAACGGGACTACCAGCAAGATTACGTCAGCGTCAGGCCTTATTGAATCGTTTTACTGGTCAACTTTCACATTTAACGACAAGGATGAATGCAGAAAGATTGCTGAGTCAAAGAGCAACGATGACAAAGACAGGTAAGACCGTGACTTGCTAAACCTGAATAATCGCGTGATCATAAAGATCGTTGATTGAATGAGGAACAAGCCAGCGGATTACATCGAGGCCCACAGCCCTGCGGCTGTAATAAGGCCGAATATAGAGCTGCAACCTACCGCCTGTGTCAACGTGATTTTTGTCTTGCGAATGGGATGCGTTCATATAGAGATTATGGAAGTATGTGAATGAGCAGGTACGAAACAATGTCTATTTTCCGGATACCAAAACATTCCGTGAAACGCTGCGCTACTTTTTTCATGTCACATTGCCAGAAAAAGCGAAAGAACTCACCACTCGGTTGACTGATAACTTCCAGATTTTAAAACCCGCCTCTTCAAGTTAATTGCGTATATAATAACAAGCGAATAATTTTTAATAAATAATTAACCTTTGAAACTAAAGTCAATATTTCTTTACCCATCCCCTTGAGCGGTTAAAGGAATCCCTCATGCCATTAGTTAACACTGGTGGCATTTTTGTATCTGCATTTCACCGCGCCGGGTTATCGCCGTCTGCCTGTATTAGCCATGACAGCTGAGTTAACATATTAAGTGCAATCGGCGGGATATTCAAAGGAGTGAGTCAACTGTGATACATTTCATGGCTCTCACACCTGAAATCATGGCCTGATATGCATAAACAAACCAGACAGTACCGACAGTTGACTCCCGAGCAAAGATATCAGCTTCAAGCCCTGTATACCTACTTTGGTTTTATACTCACAGGTGAGGGTGTGAGAAATTTTTCGCATACCTTTTGCTCATGTGAAATTTTCACAACTGAAAATTTTTTTGCAGTTGATGCTTTTGTACATACGGGATTTTCCCTCATGTAACTTAATGATTAACGACCCACCTGACGGCAGGGCAAAGCCCAATTGGGGCTTTGATTCATGAAGCAAAAACGCGATCATAACGCATGACTGAGAAACTCCCCGGTAACTTCTTGATTAAACTTAATTCCGTCGATTCGCCGAAATTGAAAAAGTCCTTTAAAATCATTATCGTCCGAAAAAGGGGCATGCACCCAACGCCTTGATTTGTATCATGGTCAAAATATTGACTATCTACTCTTGGCCACATTTCCCCTTATCCACCAGTGATGACATTGTGTACTAGTTAACAAGTACATTTGAGGCGGATAAAAAAACCATGTATAGAGACATGCAAAAAATACTATCGCATTGGGGCAGGTGGGTAGCGCAAGGTAGGGTTAACATTGGCTGGAAGTCTGTTTCCGCAGGGTTTGAAAACGCGGTGACTTATACCTGCAGTGACAAGCTATCGTGCAGTGACGAGGACGGCATGGTCATCGATGGCTACGTTGCCAAGCTACGTAACGTCGGTATGTCTCAGGAATGTGACTTTATTGAAGACCACTACGTTAAAGGCATATCCAAACGTGCAATTGGCCGCAAGTTCAAGCTCAGTGAGAGCGAAGTCAGAAAGCGAATGCTGGTGGCTGAAAGTTTTATCCTCGGGTGCCTGGAGGTGATCGACGAGCCTTTAGAAATTGACCTCATTTATGGCTTCCACGGTAACTATGCAGAAAAGCGCAGTTCAGCATTGAGAGTTTAATAATCGAAAGCCCTCTCATTGCCCGATAACCTGCGCGAACGGCTACCGCCATATTTAGCGGTTGTGCGTAAATATTATTTACTCGCAAATGGCATTAACTGGACGAATTTGTCCTGTCGGGTTAAGGCGGGATCCCGCCTTTGGTCAATCCAACCCGCAGGGGCAAAGCTTAGGTACTACGGGCAATACAAAGCCCTTTAACGGGCTTAGCCCGCAGGGTCGCGTAAAATCTTTACACAACCGCATAACCCATTGATAAAACTTAAATACGGTGAAACGCAGAGTTTTAGCCGATATGGGAATTCCAATATCGCCCGGCTTCCTCAGAGTGAGGTTTCTAATAATATCAAAAGGTTAGGTTTAATTCCGGCGTTTTACCGGAATAGACCTAATTCACTGGAATAAATAGAGCTTGTTCAGAGTCTTTAAAATTTCTTTTAAAACCCTTTACATTAGGTAGTATTCATAAACTCTGTTTTTAACATATTTTTATCTTTAACTTTTTTGGCGTAAACTAAACTCATAGTGAATGGGGATATATTTAAAAATGTCGTTATTAGATGCTGATGAATTTGAAGGAAATTGGGTATTTCGCTTCAATCAAACTCTGAATTTTCCCCTTAAGTTCTCTTCGACTATGCAAAATGGGGTCTGTAGTAGTTTGGTAATGGCTTGGGTAAAGATGCACAAATTAGGAAAGTCTCACTTATTCCTAGGAAATATAAGACTACCTAGTTATATAAAAATAGTTGAAAATCTTAAAGCGAAAAGCATGGATGGCCTTCTATTTCTTAATGAAAACGGATTATCTTATAGGCATGTAAGCTGTTATGGTGGGGGCAGTATTGTAGAAAACTTAGCCACTATCCATAAGGGTTATGACGTTTTGGCGTATGGAGATCATGCTATTGGACTCGCAGTAACTGCCAATGGTATTGATTTTTTTGATCCTAATTTTGGTTGCGTCCATTTCCCGACAGGCCATAATTTTAGAACATGGTTTAAGGAAAAATATTGGCCTAACCGTGATGGAATAGGGGCGATTGCAAGGCCATGTGATAAAATTATTGTACACTCAATTGCATAAACGAGTGCTACAAACCATGCTCGCACATCGCCGCCAAGCTGCATATCTACATCTTGCCCGTAAACCCACCATCAAAGTGATCCCGTACAGCACACGGAATTAACCCAATTCAGCAATTAAACACTCCTCGCAATATCTCAGACTTTCTAACTACCTCCAATGGAGTAAGTTAGAAATAGGCCTAATCTATGGCTTCCAAGTGAACAGAATGAATCTGTCCAGTTCAGCATTGAGAGTTTAATAAACGAAAGCCCTTTCATTGCCCGACAACCTGCGCGAACGGCTCCGACAGCCCACAGGGTGAAATCTCAGGTATTACGGGCAATACGAAGCCCTTTTCAGGGTTTAGCTCACAGGGTAAGAGTAACTCATTGATAAAATTCAAATACCCTGAAATAGGGAGTTTGGTTAGGTGCGGTATAAGAAGCGAAACCCCGACAGTGGCAACCAACGGGGCTTCTAATTTGTCAATCTTTGGAAATGGATTAAAGGCTCTGGCAACCCCTAACCCTAATGCAGAAAGTAACACGATGAATTTAGCAACCCTATAGTAACCGCCGCTGTAGCTATGCCAAGCCGTAACTTACTGAATTCTGGTTAACTATGTAACTGGAGTGAGTAACCGCAGCCACTTCTGGTTGTTATGCTCCAGGTTCTCCGTCCCAATAATCAACTTCGCTGCTGAGCCGTCCGACAAAATGAAACAACTTTCCATCTTGTTGCTTTAACACAGACTGAAACTTGCCTGAGTCCGGATATTCAATCACATCTGCTGAAACATTCGCTGACATAGCAAGATAGCGCAATGGAACTGACCCGGTGTTGATTATTTGATGGGCAGTTTCTTGCCCTCCCGCAGGAGCGCCTACAACGTCACCCTTCTTGACCAGAAATTCATCGGAGCCAAAGCGGTAAGTGCCGTTACCTTCAAGAATAAAGAAAAGCTCGTCTACACTATGATGGTTGTGAAACGGACAGCTACTTTTACCTTTCGGCACTTCGTTATAGGAGATGCCTAAATGCTTGAGATCAAGCTGTTGTCCAAAGGAAATATCTGATCCCTCATAACGTTCGCCCTGCTTCCAAGGCTTGAGAGTAAGATTTTTAAGATTGATGACAGGGTTCATGAATTCTCCGGGTGCTGTTAGATTATTATGTGAAACCACCTTTAATTCGTTATGGAGTTTTTAATTTATTTCCTTTAATACTCCTCTTTGTATCATCAGTTCTGGTGTTTGCTTCAGTGTTACATCCAAGAACTATTAATGATTAACCTTATATCTTGATCATCGCTCTGTAAAAGTGATAATTAATATATAAGGTTAATTCAGCAAGTTATGCCTTACCTTATCCTCGGTGATCTTCTTTCTTTCTGTCCAGCTTCCTCAATTTGAGGTTTCCAAGATTACCAATGAGTTAGCGTTAACTCACCCTAGCTTGTTGATAATGTTTAATTGTTCTATTTCGGCACAATTAGACTTTGGACAAAAGCTACCCGCTATAGCACAATGATATTCGATGAGTCTATTCCGACGGGGAGAAAAGTAGTGCGCCTTACTGCCTGCCTCATCACCTTCAATTGTTAAGGCACAACGTTATAAGGCGGGCGTGATGAAACCTCTGATATGTGCATTCGAAAACCCTCCAATTAGTGTTGCAGTAGACTTGCTCAACGCGACCGAACCTAATTTTCATGTGACAGAAAAACACGTTGAACTATGATTTAAAGAGGGAATTATATAGCTAAATCATATTAATATGACATAATATCTAACTCTAAGATAACAAGGCATAAAATGAGATGGGCTACAGCTTAGATTTTCGAAAGCGAGTACTGGCATACAAAGACAAGCATTCGTTGACTTTCGAACAGACGAGTGCCCATTTTGAGATCTCCATTCGTACCTTGTTCCGGTGGTGCAGTAAAATAGAACCTTGCATGACCCGCGATAAACCCGCCACGAAAATCCCTGATGAGGTACTCATTGCGGATGTCCAAAATTTTTCTGATGACTATCAATGGGAAAGGGCAAAACGTTTAGGTGTCTCACAATCGGCTATTCATTACGCCTTGAAACGGCTTCGGATCACCCCGAAAAAAACGCTCCAACACCCTCGCGCTGATCCTCAAGCTCGTCAGGCATTTATCGAGCGCATCAGCGATGATGAACAGACTGGCAGACCCATTGTTTATTTGGATGAAAGTGGTTTTGCTCAATCGATGCCACGTAAACAGGGATATTCGGAAAAAGGGTTACGCTGTTTTGGTACGCATGACTGGCACGCAAAAGGGTCATGTATTAAATGGTTAGTTGCTGTGATATGCTTCCGGCTTTTTAAGGATGAAGTATGGCCAAAGTTGATGTCTATTGCCGTTATTGCCACAAATCAGAACAGGTCAAAGGACATGGGAAAGGAAATGGCGGACATCCTCGTTATCGCTGTTATAGCTGCTGTAAGGTCTTTCAGTTGGCGTATACCTATCAGGCCTGCAAACCCGGCGTTAAAGAACAGATTGTCGATATCGCGATGAATAACGGGGGAATTCGTGACACCGCTCGGATCCTGAAAGTCGCCACCGCCACCGTCATGAAAACATTAAAAACCTCAGACCCCGAAACGTAACGACACTTCCCCTTGCGGAATGTGGCATCCAGATTGTCTGTGAAATCGACGAGCAATGGTCGTTTGTCGGCAATAAGAAAAACCAACGCTGGCTTTGGTATGCTTGGGAACCCCGCCTGAAGCGAATAGTGGCTCATGTTTTTGGCGATCGCAGTCGAAAAACGTTAGACAAGCTGCTTACCCTCTTATCTTCCTTTACTATTCGGTTTTACTGCACGGATGACTATGTTGTTTACGACCCACTTCCCGAGGAAGAGCACTTGACTGGAAAGGCGTTTACTCAGCGTATAGAGAGAACGAATTTAACGCATCGTACCCGAATCAAAAGGCTGAATAGAAAAACCATTGGGTATTCAAAATCGGAAGAAATGCACGATAAAGTGATAGGAACCTTTATTGAACGTGAACATTATTTTTAATACCTAATCTAATCATTTAATACATGACCCGCAAAAGGCTGTATCAACGTCATTGGCGCCATTCTCGAAAATACCTTCGTCACCTTAAGCTTATTTACCGGGAATATTAATGCCGATGTTTTTTATGCGTGGATGACGCAAGATTTGCGGCCAAAGCTTCCACACGGAGCAGTGATAGTGATGGATAATGCGCCTTTCCATAAACGGAATGACACGACACAAGCGATAGCAGACAGCAGATGTCAACTGGAATGGCTTCCCGCTTATAGTCCGGATTTAAACCCTATAGAACACAAATGGGGCGGAGCAAAAGCGATAAGGAGGCAAAAAAGATGTTCAGTTGATGAGTTGTTTACGGAGCATATTGAATAGGTCAGGTTCATATACAGGCGCTTAAGAATTAAGCCTTTCAAAACACGCATCCAATGTTTTGTATTTACATGATTTTCTTTGTGGTGTTTTGAACGCGTTCTGACATAAATACGCTTGGGCTTTTTCCAGCCAAAAACCGGTTTCCGACCACGCCCGTTGGAGTAGGTTTTCGATTATGGGCCACAGCCAGACTTCCGTATTTTGGGCTGCTTTGAGCAATGAAACGGCGGGGAATAATCTGCTGGCCAGCGAACGTCTGAGCAACAGAGCCAGCAAACTCAGCCAAATGAGGCCCGTGACTAACGTTTCTTTTCTCGTGGCAAATCGATGCCAGTTTGTGTGTGATTTTAACTCTTTGAACAGCAGTTCTACTTGCCAGCGGCAACGATAAATATCCATGATGTCATTAGCCGTAAACTCTTCCACGGACAAGTTGCTCAACCAGAGACAAAAGCGTTTTTCTTCGGCAAACCAGCGACGAATTAAGCGAAATTCATAGCCATTACGCCGACAAATCAGATCCAGCACTTCGGAACGGTTGGTTCGGCGAGTGATGGATTTCAGCGGCTTATTGAGCAGCTTGGGCAATAATTTCCCCTGACCATTGCGGGCCACCACTATCTGAGGATTAAGGGACTTGCTTCCCCTGACAATAAACGAACCACCGGAAAGTGACACTTGCTCAAAATACGCAAAGTCGACATAACCGGCATCGGCCAATAATAATTGGTCACGTAACATCGCCGGTACAGGCAGGTAAGCCCGCTCAGGGGCGGTATCTGCGGTCACGGTCATTTTTACCGGTGACTGAGTCAGCAAGGACATTGTCATGTGACATTCCACCGCGGCCCCCGTTGTCCTGAAGCGATAGGGAAAAACATCGGCCAGGGCAGAATGGACTTTGAACGAACTCCCATCCTGGAGAATAACCTGTTTAAATTTCATGAGTTTTTGGGGTGAGGAGACCTGTTTCTCCACCCATTGCGCCATGGCAAATCTGACCAATATTTTGACAAATTCGACAAAAGCCGCTTTACGGAGCTGGTTATAAAAGGGGCGGTAACTGACTGGTTGCTTTTTATCCGGGCACAGGCCATTAAATTTTTGGTGTAACTGGGCAATAGACGTGATTTTACCCGTGCTCAGTGCAGCGATAAGGCTGAGGATCAACACGTGGGGCTCGATATTTCTGATACGTTTCATAAACGCACATTGGAAAGCAATATGCTGCAAAGAAATGTCACTGAAGAATTGCATTAACTGGTGTTTTATAGCGATAATCGTCACAGGCTTCATCCGTGGTTTTGATATGAGTTTGGCGACGATTATCAGATCATAAATGAAGCCTTTTTTCTACCTAAAATAACGCGTTATTGCTTAAGATCCTGTATATGATAGGAGTCTAATATTTTATGATTGCAATTATTTGAAGTGCATTCGTT